>NZ_FR893417.1:69914-89819 GCF_000435435.1 Alistipes sp. CAG:29
GGAGACCGGCGTGACCGCGGCGAGCGTGGCGGTGACCGTCGTCGCAACAACAATAATAAGTAAGTCGGACCTTTTTAAAGCAAAACAACAATGTTACAGCCGAAAAAGACCAAATTTAGGAGAATGCAGAAAGGTCGCATGAAGGGTATTGCTCAGAGAGGAAACCAACTTGCAACCGGTTCGTTCGCAATCAAAGCACTTGAATCCGCATGGATCACAGGTCGTCAGATAGAGGCGGCGCGTCAGGCCATCACCCGTTACATGAAGCGTGAAGGCCAGCTCTGGATCCGCATCTTCCCCGATAAACCCATCACGAAGAAGCCCGCCGAGGTGCGTATGGGTAAGGGTAAGGGTAATCCCGAAGGGTTCGTGGCGCCCGTTACTCCCGGCCGTATTCTCTTCGAGGCAGAGGGCGTGCCCCTGGAAGTGGCGCAGGAAGCGCTCCGCCTGGGTGCCCAGAAACTGCCCATTACCACCAAGTTTATCGTAAGGCGTGACTACGTCGAAACCACAATCTAACGAGACGACAAGATGAAAAGTGCAGAAATCAAGGATATTTCGATCAAAGACCTGCAGGAGCGCATCGAGACTGAGAAGGCTCAGCTTGCAAAGCTGAAGGTGCAGCACGCGGTGTCCCCCGTCGAGAACCCTTCTATCATTAAGAAAAACCGCAGAGATATAGCTCGTATGCTGACAATCCTGCGTCAAAAAAACGCCTAATAAGGAATAGCTATGGAAAGAAATCTTAGAAAAGAGCGTATTGGGGTGGTTGTCAGCAACAAGATGGAGAAAACCATTGTGGTTGCAGTAGCACGTAAGGTGAAGCATCCGATCTACGGCAAGTTCGTCAACAAGACGACGAAGTTCGTCGCCGAGTCACTCGACGAGACCTGCAAGGAAGGCGACACCGTCCGTATCATGGAGACCCGCCCGCTGAGCAAAACGAAGCGTTGGAGATTAGTACAAATTATTGAAAGAGCTAAGTAATTATGATACAGCAGGAAAGTAGACTCGTAGTAGCTGATAACAGCGGTGCAAAGGAAGTTCTCTGCATCCGGGTGCTGGGCGGTACCAAACGCCGCTACGCATCTATCGGCGATAAGATTGTGGTGGCTGTCAAGAGCGCGACTCCTTCGGGCGATGTCAAGAAGGGTGCCGTGTCGAAAGCAGTCGTCGTAAGGACGACCAAGGAAATCAGACGTGCCAACGGTTCGTACATTCGTTTCGACGACAACGCCGTGGTGCTGCTTAACAACCAGGGTGAAATGCGCGGTACTCGTATATTCGGCCCCGTAGCTCGTGAGCTGCGCGACCAGTATATGAAGATTATCTCCCTCGCACCCGAAGTATTGTAATCATAAAAACAATTTCGGATATGTCAGTGAAATTACATATTAAGAAAGGGGATATGGTGCAGGTCATCGCCGGTGACAACAAGGGCCAGCAGGGCAAAGTCCTGAAGGTCGAAGCTGAAAAGCAGCGTGCCATCGTCGAGGGGGTGAACCTTTGCAAGAAGGCCACCAAACCCAATGCGCAGAACCCCCAGGGTGGTATCGTCGAGAAAGAAGCGCCGATCCACGTATCGAACCTGCAGGTGCTCGACCCCAAAGGCGGTAAACCCACCAAAGTCGGTCGCAGGCTCAATGCAAAAGGTAAATTAGTCCGTTACGCTAAAAAGTCAGGGGAGGAGATCAAATAATGGCATACGTACCTACACTCAAGACACAGTATAAGGAGCAGATCGTAGCTGCCCTTATGAAGGAGTTCGGTTACTCGAGCGTTATGCAGTGCCCGAAGCTCACGAAGATCGTTATCAACCAGGGTATGGGACAGGCTGTCGCCGATAAGAAACTCATCGATGTGGCCGAAGCCGAGCTGACGCAGATCACGGGCCAGAAAGCCGTGCAGACGCGTTCGCGCAAGGACATCTCCAACTTCAAGCTGCGCAAGGGCATGCCGATCGGCGTGCGCGTGACGCTGCGCGATACGAAGATGTACGAGTTCCTCGAGCGGCTGATCGCCGTGGCGCTCCCCCGTATCCGCGACTTCAAGGGGATCAACGAAAAGTTCGACGGCCAGGGCAACTATACTCTCGGCATCACCGAGCAGATCATCTTCCCGGAGATCGACATCGACAAGATCACCAAGATCTTCGGTATGGAGATTACGTTCGTTACCACGGCCAAGACCGACGAGGAGGCGTATGCCCTGCTCCGCGAATTCGGCCTCCCTTTCAAAAACGCTAAAAAGAATCAATAAGCTATGGCAAAAGAGTCAATGAAGGCACGCGAGGTAAAACGCGTGAAACTCGCAAACCGCTATGCTCACAAGCGCGAGGAGATTGCTGCCAAGGTGAAGAGCGGTGAGATGGATCACGAGGAGGCTTGGATCGCACTGTCGAAACTGCCCCGCAACTCGAACCCCATCCGCCAGCACAACCGCTGCAAGATCACGGGCCGTCCCAAAGGCTACATCCGCCTGTTCGGCATCAGCCGTATCCAGTTCCGCGAGATGGCTTCGAAGGGCCTGATTCCCGGCGTGAAGAAAGCAAGCTGGTAATATTTTCGGATGCCGGGAATCCCGGTATCCGAAAATCCGTTTTTCTGCCGGGAGGCGAGTCCGTGGCCGCAGGAATGCGGCCGGCGCAGAAGGTGCGGGTGCGCCGACCTGCGCGGCGGCGGAGAATCCCGGAAACGAGTCTGGATGCTGAGGGCGTATGCCCGTGGGAAAAGGCCGGACAGGAGCAGTTCCTGTACCGGGCGGTGAAATGCCGGGACGATGGTGCGGCCGCCGGGCTGCCTGCCGTTCCCTCTTTCCGAAGGAATCGGGGCTTATATGGGTGCAGAACCCGAGTAGTTACGTCGCAATGTCGAGGAAAGTGCCGCCGCAAGCGGTAACTTCTCGGCGGCGGGGCGGAAATCGAGGGGTTAGGCATTTGGTTACAAATTTCTCGACCGAAGGGCCGGGGAGGGGTATCGCCGATTGCGGCGGCTCTCTTCCGAAGGGTCATTGGCAGCATTGCCGAACGGGGATTTGTACGGGTTATGTTAGCAACGCATCCGTGCTAACATTGTCCGTATTCCGGGGCCGGGGCCTAAAAACGCCGAAAACAGGGCGTTAGCTTGGTTTTTTGAGAAATTATACGTATATTTGCGCGCTTTATACCCCGGGCGTAACCCCCGTGCGAAGGGCGCGAAGGCGCTGGGAATGAGGCGCAAAACAATGAAACATCCGAGGCGGCGGTGAATCCGGGTGGATTCCAAGGTGCTGAAGAACAAATAATTAACTTATTACTTTAATTTTTAACTTCTATTCGTTATGACTGATCCTATTGCGGACTTTCTGACCAGAATTAGAAACGCAGTGAAAGCCAACCACAAGGTGGTTGAAGCTCCTGGCTCAAAAATTAAGCAGGAAATCACTAAGATTCTTTACGAGCAGGGTTACATCCTCGCTTACAAATTCGACACCGACGAGAAAGGTCACCCGTCGATCAAAATCGCGCTCAAGTGGGACGCTGCCACCAAGGGCAACGCCATCAAAGACCTGAAGCGCGTGAGCCGTCCCGGCCTTCGCCAATATGTCTCGGTGGGGGATATGCCCCGCGTGCTGAACGGCCTGGGCATCGCTATCCTGTCGACTTCGAAAGGCATCATGACCGACGCCAAGGCCCGCAAGGAAAACGTGGGCGGCGAGGTGCTGTGCTACATCTACTAACGGAAATTTTTAAACGCAAGAACAATGTCAAGAATTGGTAAATTACCTGTAAACCTGCCCGCCGGCGTTACCGTAGAGGTTTCGGCCGACAATGTGGTAAGCGTGAAAGGGCCACTCGGGACGCTGAGCCAGAAAGTTGACTCGGACATCAAGGTAGAGGTCGGCACGCACAAGGACGTTCACACGGGCAACGAGGCTCCCGCCGTGCTCGTATCGCGTCCTACCAACCAGCCCCGCCACCGTTCGCTGCACGGCCTGTACCGTGCGCTGATCAACAACATGGTCGTCGGTGTGTCGAAGGGTTATGAAATCAAACAGGAGCTCGTGGGCGTCGGTTTCAAGGCCGAAGTCAAGGGCCAGATCCTCGAAATGAGCCTCGGTTATTCGCACGATACGCATTTCATGCTTCCCAAGGAGGTTACCGCTACGGCTGTGACGGAGAAGAAGGGCAACCCGATCGTAACGCTGAAGAGCATGGACAAGCAGCTCGTCGGCCAGGTCGCTGCCAAGATCCGTTCGCTGCGCAAGCCGGAGCCGTACAAGGGCAAGGGTATCAAGTTCGTCGGCGAACAGCTGCGTCGCAAGGCGGGTAAATCAGCAGGTGCTAAATAGTAAATAGTTTAGAGTTATGTCACTGAACAAGATAGAAAGAAGAGAGAGGATCAAGATGCGTATCCGCAAGATCGTGAGCGGTACGCCCGAACAGCCTCGCATGACTGTATATCGTAGCAACAAGCAGATCTACGTGCAGTTTATTGATGACCTCGCAGGTGTGACCCTGGCCACGGCATCCTCGCTGGACAAGGAGGTGGCGGAAGCCGCCGCCGGCAAGAACAAGTGCGACGTGGCCGCCCTGGTGGGCAAACTGGCCGCCGAGCGCGCTGCCGCCAAAGGCATTTCGACCGTAGCGTTCGACCGCAACGGCTACCTGTATCACGGAAGAGTTAAACAGCTGGCCGAAGCAGCACGCGAAGGCGGTCTTAAATTCTAAGCGATTATGTCAAATACCAACATAAAGAAAGTACGCACCAGCGACCTCGAGCTTAAGGACAGACTCGTAAGCATTCAGCGTGTTACCAAGGTAACCAAGGGAGGTCGCACATTCAGTTTCTCGGCCATTGTCGTCGTAGGTAACGAGGACGGTGTCGTGGGCTACGGCCTGGGCAAGGCTTCGGAGGTTCAGTCGGCCATCGCCAAGGGCGTGGAGGACGCAAAGAAGAACCTGGTGAAGATCCCCGTTATCAACGGTACGATTCCCCATAAGCAGGAGCTCCGTTACGGCGGTTCGCTCGTCATGATCCGCCCGGCCGCCCCCGGTACGGGTATCATCGCCGGCGGCGCCATGCGTGCCGTGCTGGAGTCGGTGGGCGTGAAGAACGTGCTTGCCAAGAGCAAGGGTTCGTCGAACCCCCACAACCTGGTGAAGGCAACCATCGGCGCCCTGTGCGAACTGCGTGATGCACACAGCATCGCCCGTCTGCGCGGCATCTCGATGGACAAGGTGTTTAACGGTTAATTTTGTAGAGACAAATGGCAAGATTGAAAATCACCCAGGTCAAAAGCCGCATCGGCGCTACCGAGCGCCAGTGCAAGAACCTCGACGCGCTGGGGCTGAAGAAGATCAACGCGAGCGTCGAGCACGACGACTCGGCGATCATCAAGGGTATGATCGAGCGCGTGAAGCACCTCGTCAAAGTTGAGGAGGTAGCCGTAAAGAAGGCTGCAGCACCCAAGGCCAAGAAGGCCGAAGCTGCCGAGGCCGCAGAATAAGTTTAACAGCTAAGAAGTAATTTTTACGATGGAACTCAATAATCTCAAACCTGCAAAGGGTTCAACGCACCACGACAAGCGAATCGGTCGCGGTGCAGGTTCGGGTCACGGTGGCACGGCCACGCGTGGCCACAAGGGTGCGCAGTCGCGCTCGGGTTACTCGCGTAAACTGGGCTTCGAGGGCGGTCAGATGCCTCTTCAGCGTCGTCTTCCCAAGTTCGGTTTCACCAACCTGAAGCGCGTCGAATTCAAGGCTATCAACCTCTCGACGCTCGAGGAGCTGGCAGCCAAGAAGTCGCTCTCCGAGATCACGGTCGACACGCTCGTGGCCGCAGGTTTCATCTCGTCGAACGACAAGGTGAAAATCCTCGGTAACGGTGCGGTTACCAAGGCGCTGAGCGTAAAGGCTCACGCATTCTCGAAGAGCGCCGAGGCGGCCATCGTGGCAGCCGGCGGCAGCGTCGAAAAACTGTAAGAACCCTAGAAACCGAAAATTATGAATCAGTATCTCGTTGTTGGTATCGTCTTTTTAGTGGTAATCGCTCTTTTGGCGACCAACAAGAAATTGGTTGAAACGCTCAAGAATATCTACAAGATCGAGGAGCTGCGCAAACGTGTGATCTACACGATCGGGCTGCTGCTGGTCTACCGCTTGGGTAGTTTCGTGGTGATTCCGGGTATCAACCCCAACGCCCTGGGCGAGGGGTCGGCGCTTGCCAGCCAGCTCGACGGCAACGGACTTCTGGGTCTGTTGAACGTCTTTTCCGGCGGTGCATTTGGCAATGCGGCCATCTTTGCACTCGGAGTCATGCCGTACATCACCGCCTCCATCATCATCCAGCTCATGGGTATGATGATCCCGTATTTCCAGAAGATGCAGAAGGAAGGTGAAAGCGGCCGCCGCAAAATGAATCAGTGGACGCGCTTCCTTACCATCGGCGTGCTGATCCTCCAGGGCCCGGCGTACATCGCCAACCTGTACCATCAGGTGCCCTCTGCATTCGTTTACGGCAACTCGTTCGGCTTCGTAGCCTATGCGACGACGATCCTCATTGCCGGTACCATGTTCATCATGTGGCTCGGCGAGAAGATCACGGACAAGGGTATCGGCAACGGTATCTCGCTGATAATCATGATCGGTATCGTGGCCCGTCTGCCCCACGCCCTGTTGGCCGAGGTCAATGCGCGTTTCCAGACCGCCAGCGGTAGCGCCATCATGCTTATCCTCGAGCTGGTGTTGCTGTTCCTGGTCTTCATGGCTACGATCGCCCTGGTACAGGCAGTCCGCAAGGTACCTGTACAGTATGCAAAGCGTATCGTCGGTAACAAACAGTACGGCGGTGTACGTCAGTACATCCCCCTGAAGATGAATGCTGCGAATGTGATGCCCATCATCTTCGCGCAGGCTCTGATGTTTATCCCGGCGTTGTTCTCCGGTACGGCCTTCGCAGCTGCTTTCAGCTCGATGACCGGTTTCTGGTACAACTTCACGCTTGCAGTGCTGGTAATCGCGTTCACCTACTTCTACACCGCGATTATCATCAACCCCCAAATGATGGCCGATGACATGAAGCGAAACGGCGGCTTTATCCCGGGTGTGAAACCGGGTAAGCAGACCGTGAACTACATCGACACCATCATGACGCGTATCACGCTCCCCGGCTCGTTCTTCCTGGCCATCGTGGCGATCCTGCCCGCGCTGGCGATGAAGTTCCTGGGCATCCAGCAGGCGTTCGCCTACTTCTACGGAGGTACGTCGCTGCTGATCATGGTCGGCGTGGTGCTCGACACTCTGAAGCAGATCGAGAGCTACCTGCTGATGCGTCATTACGATGGTCTGATGAAGACCGGACGTATCCAGGGTCGTCATTAGGAGTTTTTCCCGAAGAGTTCTTAACGAAGAGAATGATATATTTAAAGACAGACGAGGAGATAGAGCTGCTCCGCGAGAACAACATCCTGGTGTCGAAGACACTGGCGGAAGTGGGTCGCCACATCCGGCCGGGTGTCACCACCAAGTTTTTGGACTCGGTTGCCGAGGATTTTATCCGCGCACACGGAGCAGTTCCCGCCTTCCTCGGGTATCAGGGATTTCCCGCTTCGTTGTGTATATCGGTAAACGAACAGGTAGTTCACGGTATCCCATCCTCGAAATGCGTCCTCAGAGAGGGCGACATCGTTTCGGTCGATTGCGGTACGTTTATGAAGGGGTTTGTTGGTGATTCGGCGTATACGTTCGCCGTTGGAGAGGTTGCCGGGGAAGTTAGGCAGCTGATGGAGGTCACCAAAGAGGCTCTTTATAAAGGTACGGCACAGGCTAAGGCCGGCAACCGCGTAGGCGACGTGTCGGCAGCCGTGCAAGAGTACGCCGAAAGTTTCGGCTACGGTGTGGTGCGGGAATTGGAAGGACATGGGTTGGGTCGGAAAATGCACGAAGACCCCGGTGTCCCCAATTACGGAGCACGCGGCAGGGGGCCGCTCCTCAAGGAAGGAATGGTCATCTGTATCGAGCCCATGATAAATATGGGTACCAAAGCGGTGGTTTTTGAAAGGGATGGCTGGACAGTCCGCACGCGCGACCATAAACCCGCGACGCACTACGAGTTCGCCGTTGCGGTTCGTAAGGACGGGCCCGACGTGCTGACGGACTTTAGTATCATCGAACAGGCAATAAACAAGTAAGACTCTATGGCAAAACAGGCTGCTATTGAAAGGGACGGTACGATTATCGAAGCCTTGTCCAACGCGATGTTCCGCGTCGAGCTGGACAACGGCCACGTGCTCACCGCCCACATCTCGGGGAAGATGCGTATGCACTACATCAAGATCCTTCCCGGAGATAAGGTAAAAGTGGAGATGACGCCCTATGACCTGACGAAGGGGCGTATATCTTTCCGGTACAAATAACATTAGATTGCTTGAAAATCATGAAAGTAAAAGCATCCATCAAGAAAAGAAGCGAGGATTGCAAGATTGTGAAGCGTAAGGGGAAACTCTACGTCATTTGCAAGAAGAATCCCAAGTTTAAAATGCGCCAAGGGTAATGTTTAAACGGTTTAGTAAAAAAGAAAAAGATTTTATATGGCACGTATAGTCGGTGTAGATTTACCAAAAAATAAAAGGGGCGAGATCGGCCTGACCTATATCTACGGTATCGGTCGTTCGACGGCCCGCAAGATTCTCGAGGTCGCTGGCATCAGCTACGACCTCAAAGTCCAGGATTGGTCGGACGACCAGGTCGGTGCGATCCGTTCGACGATCGCTGATCTGGGTATCAAAGTCGAGGGCGAATGCCGTTCGGCCGTCCAGCTCAACATCAAGCGTCTGATGGATATCGGCTGTTACCGCGGCATCCGTCACCGCCTGGGTCTTCCCGTTCGTGGTCAGTCGACCAAGAACAACGCACGCACCCGCAAGGGCCGCAAGAAGACTGTCGCAAACAAGAAAAAGGCAACAAAGTAATCTTTAGAGAATTATGGCAAAGAAAACTGGAACAGTTAAGAAAAAGGTTGTTAAGGTCGGTGCCCTGGGCAATGCCTATGTTCACTCCACTTTCAACAACGTGATCATCACCATCACCAACGAGGTGGGTGACGTCATCAGCTGGTCTTCGGCCGGTAAGATGGGTTTCCGTGGTTCGAAGAAGAATACTCCGTATGCCGCACAGACCGCTTCGGCCGACTGCGCAAAGGTCGCTTACGATATGGGCCTGCGCAAGGTAAAAGTGTATGTCAAGGGCCCGGGTGCCGGTCGTGAGTCGGCCGTGCGTACCATCCACGGCGCCGGTATCGAGGTGATGGAGATCATCGACGTTACGCCGCTGCCGCACAACGGTTGCCGTGCTCCTAACCGCCGCCGCGTATAATCGGTGTCGTGGTAAGGAATATTTCTAAGGTTTTAAAAAAGTCAGAACAATGGGAAAATACATAGGACCAAAATCGAAGATCGCCAGAAAGTTCGGCGAAGCTATTTACGGGGCGGACAAGGTGCTTGAGAAACGCAACTTTCCTCCCGGACAGCACGGTCTGGCGCGTAAGCGCAAGAAGGTGTCGGAGTACGGCACGCAGTTGAGCGAGAAGCAGAAGGCAAAGTATACGTACGGCCTGCTCGAGAAGCAGTTCGCACGTACCTACGATCAGGCTGCGCGTATGGGCGGTATCACGGGCGAGAACCTGCTGAAGCTGCTCGAATGCCGCCTGGACAATGTTGTTTACCGCTTGGGTATCGCCCCGACGCGTGCAGCTGCCCGCCAGCTCGTTTCGCACTGCCACATCTGCGTGAATGGCAGCGTCGTGAACATCCCCTCGTACTCGCTGCGTGCGGGTGACGTGGTGTCCGTTCGCGAGAAGTCGAAGAGCCTGGAAGTGATCTCGGCATCTCTGGCCGGCGGTTCGAAGAGCCGCTATGCTTGGCTTGAGTGGGACAATGCCTCGATGAGCGGCAAGTTCCTGCAGAAGCCCGAGCGCGAGGAGATCCCCGAGAACATCAAGGAGCAGCTCATCGTCGAGTTGTACTCGAAGTAGTAATCAAACAAACTGAATATATTATGGCAATATTAGCATTCCAGAAACCTGAAAAGGTTATTATGCTTGAATCCACTTCGTCGTTCGGAAAGTTCGAATTCCGACCGCTGGAGCCCGGGTTCGGTATGACTGTCGGTAACGCTTTGCGTCGTATTCTGCTCTCCTCGCTCGAGGGTTACGCAATCACGACTGTCAAGGTAGCCGGTGTCGACCACGAGTTTGCCGCTATCCCCGGCGTGATGGAGGATATGTTGAACATCATCCTCAATCTGAAGCAGGTTCGTTTTATCCGCACAGTCGATAATCAGGATGCCGAAAAGGTTTCCATTAACGTTGCGGGTGTGACGGAGCTGACTGCCGGATATATTTCAAATTACCTTTCGTTCTTCAAGGTGTTGAACCCCGATCTGGTGATCTGCCACCTCGCGCCCGGCACGAAGATGCAGATGACCCTCACGATCGGCAAGGGGCGCGGCTACGTTTCGGCAGAGGAGAATACCCCCGCCGAGTGCGAGTTCGGCACCCTCCCGATCGACTCGATCTTCACGCCGATCAAGAACGTAAAGTATTCCATCGACAACTACCGTGTCGAGCAGAAGACCGACTACGAGAAGTTGAACCTGGAGATTACTACCGACGGGTCGATTCACCCCAAAGAGGCTCTGAAAGAGGCTGCAAAGATCCTTATCCAGCACTTCATGCTCTTCTCCGACGAGAAGATCACCGTCAACATGGAGGATACCAACGGTACCGAAGAGTTCGATGAGGATGTACTCCACATGCGCCAGCTGCTGAAGACCAAGCTTTCGGATCAGGATCTGAGCGTCCGCGCCCTGAACTGCCTGAAAGCCGCCGACGTGGACACCGTGGGGGATCTCGTGAAGCTCAACCGCAACGACCTGCTGAAGTTCCGCAACTTCGGTAAGAAATCGCTCACGGAGCTCGACGAGCTGCTGACCTCGCTCAACCTGAAGTTCGGTATGGACGTATCAATCTACAAACTTGACAAAGATTAATTATGAGACACAATAAGAATTTCAACCACCTTGGCCGCCAGGCAGGACACCGTAAAGCGTTGATGTCGAATATGGCTTCGTCGCTCATCCTGCACAAGCGTATCGAGACTACCGTTGCCAAAGCCAAGGCCGTTCGCCAGTTCATCGAACCGCTGGTGACCAAGTCGAAGGATGACTCGACGCACTCGCGCCGCATCGTCTTCTCGTACCTCAAGCAGAAAGAGGCCGTAACCGAGTTGTTCCGCACCATCGCTCCGAAGATCGCCGAGCGTCCGGGCGGCTATACCCGCATCCTGAAGACCGGCTTCCGTCTGGGCGATGCTGCCGACATGTGCATCATCGAGTTCGTTGACTTCAACGACGCTTACACGCTGGGCATCGCTCCCGCAGCTGCTGCCGAAGCCAAGCCCAAGACGCGCCGTTCGCGCAAGCCCGCAGCCAAGAAGACCGATGCGGTCGAGGAGGCTACGGTCGTGGAAGGCGAAGCCAAGAAGGCCGCACCTAAAAAGGCTGCCGCTCCGAAGGCTGCGAAGCCCGCGGCTCCGAAGTCTGCCAAGGTTGCAGCCCCGAAGGTTGCCAAGAAAACCAACGTAGGCAAGAAGATGTAAATTCGCGTCTGCTGTCAGAAAAAGGGACGACCCCGATGTGGGTCGTCCCTTTTTTTGTCCGGGATGCCGGGGCTTGTCGTCAGCCCTGCTTTTTGGCCGGGTATCGGTTGCTTGTTTGCCGGGGAGGGCGGTTGCCTGCCGGTTCGGACGGACGAACCTGGGCTTTTCGATCCCGTAGGCGACCGGCATCTTTATGTTTTCGACCTTGGGTATCCGTGTCCGGAGGTGCGGGAGTACCGGGCGGAGCAGATAGACTTGGGCAATGGTGCCCTTATCGGGACTTTCCGCTTTCATGTCCCTCTTCCGGCTTCGTGCGGGCCAATGGTTTTCAAGGAAAGTTTGAAAAAATCCCCGGAACATGCAACGTTCCGGGGATTCGTTCTGTGTGTCGGAGTCGGTTTATTTCGCGAAGCCTTTGCCGATGCCAAGGAAATCCTCGGCCTTGAGGGCTGCGCCGCCGATCAGGCCGCCGTCGACGTCTTCCTTGGCGAAGAGCTCCGGTGCGTTCGAGGGCTTGCACGAACCGCCGTAGAGGATGGCGGTATCCTGTGCTGCCGCGCCGAATTTGGCTGCCAGCACCTGGCGGATGTAAGCGTGGATTTCCTGTGCCTGCTCGGCCGAGGCGGTCTTGCCGGTGCCGATAGCCCATACGGGCTCGTATGCGATCACGAGGTTCTTGTACTCCTCTTCGGTGAGGTTGTAAACCACCTCCTCGATCTGGGCCTTCACCACGTCGAAGTGTTTGCCGGCCTCACGCTCTTCGAGGTTCTCGCCTACGCAGTAGATCGGGGTCAGGCCGTTGGCGTAAGCCTGCGCCATCTTCTTGTTGAGCGTAGCGGAGGTTTCGCCGTAGTACTGGCGGCGCTCCGAGTGGCCGAGGATCACGTATTTGCAACCCAGCGCCGCGATCATCGAAGCGGCGATCTCGCCCGTATAGGCGCCTTTGGCCTCCGTGGCGCAGTCCTGTGCCCCGAGGGCGATGTCCGAACCCTTGAGTGCCTCGGCGACCTGCGAAAGGTGCGTGAAGGGGGGGCACACGATGAAGTTGACGCACGAGCATACCTCGCCGCGGCCGGCTGCGATGCCTTTGGCCAGTTCTACACCTTCGGCGGGAAGCGTATTCATCTTCCAGTTGCCGGCAACAATTTTCTTTCTCATTTTCTTAGGTTTTTATTGTTAAAATCCGAATTGTCACGTTATTCCTCGCACCATTTTTTGACCTCCTCGATCGAGGGGGCCTTCAGGCCGAGCTTGTTCTTTTTGTTGAAGCCGCACAGGTCGTTGAAGAACTTGCCCGGGGCGAGTTTCTTCAAGGCCTCGACCGTGATGTACCCCATTTTCTGGATCACGGGCACCCACTCTTCGGGGATGCCGGCGGCGGTGTATTTCTCCACGGGGTCGTTCACGACCTTTTTTTCGGGGCGCATCTGCGGGAAGAAGAGCACGTCCTGGATCGAAGCCTGGTCGGTCATGAACATCGTGAGGCGGTCGATGCCTATGCCCATGCCCGAGCACGACGGCATGCCGTATTCCAGTGCGCGTACGAAATCCATGTCGATGAACATGGCCTCGTCGTCGCCCTTTTCGCTCAGCCGCAACTGTTCCTGGAAGCGTTCCAGCTGGTCGATCGGGTCGTTGAGCTCCGAGTAGGCGTTGCACAGCTCCTTGCCGTTCACGAACAGTTCGAAACGTTCCGTGAGGTCGGGGTTCGAGCGGTGGCGCTTGCAGAGCGGCGACATTTCGCGCGGGTAATCGCACACGAACGTGGGCTGGATCAACTCCTCCTCGCAGTACTGCCCGAAGATGGCGTCGATCAGCTTGCCCTTGCCCATCGTGTCGTCGATTTCGACGCCGAGGCGCTTGCAGGCTTCGCGGAGCTGCTCCTCGCTCTGCCCCGTGATGTCGTAGCCCGTTTTCTCGCGGATGGCGTCGGTCATCGTCAGGCGGCGGAACGGTGCCTTGAACGAGATCTGCTTGCCGTCGAGCGTCAGCTCCGTCGTGCCGTTCACGGCCACGGCCACCCGTTCGAGCATCTGCTCGGTGAACTCCATCATCCAGAGGTAGTCCTTGTAGGCCACGTAAATCTCCATGACGGTGAATTCGGGGTTGTGCGTGCGATCCATGCCCTCGTTGCGGAAATTCTTGCCGAACTCGTATACGCCGTCGAATCCGCCGACGATCAGTTTCTTGAGGTACAGCTCACTGGCGATGCGCAGGTACTGGTCGATGTCGAGCGCATTGTGGTGCGTGATGAACGGGCGTGCCGAGGCGCCGCCCGGAATCGGCTGCAGGATCGGGGTCTCCACCTCGACGTAGCCGCGCTCGTTGAAGAACTGGCGCATCGTGGCGACGATCTTGGCGCGCCGGACGAATACGTCGCGCACCTGCGGGTTCACCACCAGGTCGACGTAGCGCTGGCGGTAGCGGACTTCGGGGTCGGTGAAGGCGTCGAACGTCTGGCCGTCCTTGGCCTTGACGACGGGCAGCGGGCGGATCGACTTCGAGAGCACCGTGAACTTGCGGCAGTGCACCGACAGTTCGCCCGTGTTGGTGTGGAACGCGAAGCCCTCGACGCCGATGAAATCGCCGATGTCGAGCAGTTTCTTGAACACCGTGTTGTATAGCGTGGGGTCTCCTTCGGGGCAGACGTCGTCGCGGCGGATGTAGACCTGGATGCGGCCCGTGTGATCCTGCAATTCGAAGAACGAGGCGCTGCCCATGATGCGGCGCGACATGATGCGGCCTGCGATGCGAATGTCCTGGTAGTTGCCTCGGGCCTCGTCGTAGTTGTCGGCGATCTCCCGTGCCGTGGCCGTCACTTCATAGCGGGCGGCGGGATAGGGGTCGATGCCGAGCTCGCGCAGGGCTGCAAGCGACTGCCTCCGGAGCTGTTCCTGTTCACTGAGTTCGATGCTCATATCTTGTGTTTTTGAATGTTTGGACTATTGACCGTGCAAAGTTAATAAATTCTGCGCAAATATGCTTCAGCCGGGGTGGGTGAATCGTCTGTTCCGGCTCTGTGCCAGCCTGAGGTAGCCCCGCAGGGCGGCGTAGCCCAGTCCCAGGCCGACGAGCGTGCCCCATACGATATCCATCGGGAAATGCTTGCCCAGGTAGATGCGCGAATAGCAGATGACGAGGGTGCAGACGACCATCAGGGCGGTGAACCACTTGCGGCGGATCGCACCGCACGAGAGTACGGCCAGCGCGACGATCGTGGCCGCGTGCGCCGAGACGGTGCCGTACATGCCGCTTACGGCCTCGGGCGGGACGTGCACTGCCCAATCATGCGGCATTGCCGCACGGCGCAGGGCGCGCAGCGAATCGGGCGTGATCTCCAGCCCTTCGAGCGAGGGGGTGAACATCGGCCGCGGGCGCGGTTCGAACTGCGGCAGCATGTCGCCCAGCAGGCCGTTATGCTTGAAGATGCCCGAAACTATGTCCGACAGCCCCAGGGCGAGAAGCATCAGTACCAGGAAGATCAGCATGCCACGCCAGCCGCTGCGGCGCCATACCAGCCACAGGATCAATGCATAGAGCGGCAGCCACATCGCCGTGCCCGAGATGGTGAGCATCACGCGGTCGAGGGCCGTGCCGCCGTCGAAATTGAGGGCCATGAACAGGCCGTGGTCGAAGGTATACATAGGTCAATGGATTTGTCGTAAATGGCTGTGGGCTGTTTTTGCCGCATTGCGGGACGCCACTCCCGAGGGAGAGGGTCGGGGCGGGTCGGACTTGTAAACACGGCCGTCGGCCGCGGGAAGAACATACCGGGATGCAAGGCGGCCGTCATACGCATTTTAAAACTGAAAGTAGATGAACGGTTGTATGTCGCTCGATTTGATCTGCATCACGCACCAGATCATCGCGGCGGCCATCACGACCTGCAACACCAGCGGGGCGTTGGCTACCAGGCGCTGTGCCGTGCGGTCGACGCAGCCCGGCATGAGATGGAGCAGGTAGCCCGCACCGATCAGGGCGAAGACACCCGCGTAGCCCGCGATGACCTGCGGGATCATCGGGACGTTGAAGTTGGAGAAGATCTGGTGCAGCATCAGTTCGACGGTCTGCATCGACTCGGCGCGGAACATCAGCCAGCCCAGGCAGACGAGGTTGAACGTGAAGAAGACGCCCGCCGCACGGCTCCACCAGTGCATCTGCGCCCCGGAAGCCTTGGCCCCCGGGACGACGGCCATCCACAGTTTATGCAGCGCCAGCGCTACGCCATGCAGCGTGCCCCAGAGGATGAAGCGGATCGCCGCACCGTGCCACAACCCTCCCAGCACCATCGTGACGAGCAGGTTGCCGTAGGTGCGCAGTTTGCCTTTGCGGTTGCCGCCCAGCGAGATGTAGAGGTAGTCGCGCAGCCACGAGGAGAGCGAGATATGCCACCTGCGCCAGAATTCGGTGATGGTGGCCGACTTGTACGGGGCGTCGAAGTTCTTGGGGAAGCGGAAGCCCAGCAGCAGGGCGATGCCGATCGCCATGTCCGAGTAGCCCGAGAAGTCGCAGTAGATCTGCAAGGCATAGCCGTAGATGCCTGCCAGGCACTCGAAGCCCGAATAGAGCAGCGGCTCGTCGAAGATGCGGTCGACGAAATTGAGCGAGATGTAGTCCGAAATGATCGCCTTTTTGAAGAGTCCCGTGAGGATCAGGAAGACTCCCGTGCCGAACATTTCGCGCGTCACGACGACCGGGTTGCGGCGGATCTGGGGGATGAAGTCCCGGGCCCGGACGATCGGGCCTGCGACCAGCTGGGGGAAGAACGAGAGGTAGAACAGGTAGTCGCACCAGTTGCCGAGCGGTTTGAGCTGCCCGCGGTAGATGTCGATCGTGTAGCTCATCGACTGGAACACGAAGAACGAGATGCCGACCGGCAGGAAGATGTTCTGGAATTGGAGGAACCCCTGCCCGAACATCTGGTTGGCGATGTCGACCAGGAAGTTGGTGTATTTGAAATATCCCAGCATCCCGAGGTTCACCATGACGCTCAGTACGACGAGCCACCGTTTCGCGGCGCGGTTCCGCACGCGGTAGATGCCCTGCGCTATGAGGAAGTCGCTCGTGGCGGCGAAGATGAGCAGCAGGAAATAGATGCCGCTTGATTTGTAGTAGAAATAGAGCGAAAAAAGGATGACGTAGACGATACGGGCCATCGGCGCACGGCGGAAAGCATTGTATATGAGCATGAACCCGGCGAAGAGGAACAGGAACAGCCCGCTGCTGAAAATCAGCGGCGAAGAGGCGTCGTACGCGAGCAGCGCCTGCAGTTTTTCCAGGATGCCGTCCGTTGCGGGGAGTGTCATTTCCGGGGTGTGTTGAGGTTTCCGATTGCGGAGACGGGCCGCAGCTCCCGGTCGATCTTCAGCAGACGGACACTGTCGAGTACGGCCTGCTCGGCCTGGCGGCGGATGCGTGCGGCTTCCGCGGCGGCATGGGCTTCGTATGCCCCGGCGTTGATCGCATCGACGAGCGACCAGGCCACGCGGCGCCCGCCGGCGTAGTTGATGTGCGTGTAGTCTTTGCCGGCCCAGCCGTTGGCGACGAACTGTTCCATGCCGCCCAGCGAACGCATGGCGTCGCAGGTCGGCCAAAATGCCGCGCCCGTGTTTTCCGCCGCCCCGCGCTGGTAGTCGAGCATGTAGGGGATGGCGTCCATGGGTTCGAAGCCTGTGTCGGTTTTCACCGAACGGTCGCTCACGCCCAATACCAGCACGGCCGCCGTGGGGAAGCACTGCTGTACGTAGACGACCATTTTCTCGATCTGTCGGGCGTAGTTGGTGTAGTTGTGTACCCCCGTCTGCATGATGTTGAGCCCGTATTGCAGGATCACCAGGTCGTAACCCGCCAGGGCGTTGACCTGCGCGTTGACTGACGGGTTTGTCCAGAACATCGCCTGCCCGTTGTTGCTGCGCACCGAATAGTTGTCGACCACGACGCCGTCGGCTTCGAAGACAGCGCCGTAGCCGATGAATCCTTCTGTCCCGGAGTTCACCTTGAATGCCAGCGAACGGATATGGGGTGCCGTGACCGTGACCTGCCGGACGGCGGCGGCTCCTTCGACCTCGAATTCGCGGCGGAGCGAATCGTTGAGCGTCAGTTCGATGCGGCTGTCGCCGGGGCTGATGAAGAACACCCGTGCCGTGGTGCAGGAGTCGAGCCGCTGCCGGTAGTCGGTGTTTTCCCACCGCGTGGAGGCGCCCTCCGAGGGCTGGCACACCCAGCCCGAGACGAAGAAGTGCCCGCGCAGGTTCTGGGGCGCTGCTTTGCGCTGCATGATGTTGTATGCCGTCCAGCCTTTCGACTGGGTTTTGATCGTGCGCCGGAAGGCCGTCAGGGGCGATGCCATCGGGGCGAAGCCCGCGCCACCCCCGCCGTAGGCCTGTTGCAGTTTCTCGCGCAGGTCGGCCGTGAGGATGTCGCCCTCGATGAACGAGTCGCCCAGTACGGCGATGCGCACCGGACGGCGGGCATAGAGCAGCGTGTCGTAGAATGCCCTGAGGCGTCCCGAATCGGCCGGGGCGAACTGCTCGATCGCCACGAGCGCCGGGTTGAGCCGCACCGTGTCGGGGACTACCGCCCTGCGGCCGGAGCTGTCCTGCCGCAGCAGCCATTCGAAGGTGGTTTGCACGGGGCGGGGCGCTGTGTCCGCTTCGATGCGCTCGGCCTCGATGCGCCGGGCGACCTGTGCCATGTCGACGTGGAAATCGTCCTCGTCGAAGAGCGCCGGTTCGGCGGCTTCCGCCGCGGCGTCCTCGAACGACAGGATGTCCGACAGGATGTTGGCCCGGCGGAGCTTGACGCCGCCGAGGCTTTGCGGGGGGATAAAACTCACGGCCCCAAGCACTGCAATCAGCGCCAGGGCCGCGATCCATCCCCGGTGGGAGTAGTCTTTTTCGGGGGTATTCATCGGCCGTTTAGTCGCGTCGTCCGAGGATCAGGAAGACGTAGTAAAGCACCGAGGCGATGGCGCTGAGGGCTGCTACGAGGTAGGTGCGCGCTGCCCACGAGAGGGCTTCCCGGGCTTGTGCGAGCTGTGCGCCCTGCATCGTGCGGCTGACCTGCAGCCATTCCAGCGCGCGTGCCGAGGCGTTGTATTCGACGGGAAGCGTCACCAGCGAGAAGACCGCCGACATGGCGATCAGCCCCACGCCGATCCAGCACAGCAGTTCGTTCTGCGTCGTGGCGAGGATCACCAGTCCGAGGATGATGACCCATGTGGCTGCGGTCGAGGAGAACTGCACGATGGGTACCAGCTGCGAGCGCAGCGTCAGGGGGGCGTAGCCCCGGGCATGTTGCACGGCGTGCCCGCACTCGTGCGCCGCCACGGCTGCCGCTGCGACGCTCGTCGACGAATAGACGCTGTCGCTCAGGTTGACGGTCATCGTTTGCGGGTTGAAGTGGTCGGTCAGGTTTCCGCCCACGTGCGTCACCTTGACGTTATGGATGTTGTTGTCGCGGAGCATCTTCTCGGCCACCTCGGCGCCCGTGAGGCCGCCGGGGAACTGCACCTTCGAATATTTGCGGAATACCGATTGCAGGCGTGCCTGCACGGCGTAGCCGGCGATACCGATGACGATGATCAGGACGAACATTCCCATCGTCGCCGCCGAATAGTGTGCCGCACCGGAGGCCGGTTCGGCGTAGTATCCTGCCTGGAGCAGGGTGAAAAGCATGTGTGTCATAGTCATTTAGTTTTTTCTGTGTGTGTAATATGCGCCCGCCTGCTGCGAGGGCATCAGTACCATTTCATTAACGGTCATATGAGCCGGTAATTGTGCCGCCCATGCGATCGCCTCGGCGATGTCATCGCCGGTGAGCGGCTCGACGCCGTCGTAAACCCGGTCGGCGCGCTCCTTGTCGCCGTGGAAGCGCACCTCGGAGAACTCTGTCTCGACCATGCCGGGACGGATCTCCGTCACCTTGATGCCGCTGGCGAGCAGGTCGGCGCGCATGGCCTGCGAGATGGCGTGCACGGCGTGCTTCGAAGCGCAGTATACGGCGCCGTTCTCGTAGGGTTCCGTGCCGGCGATCGACCCGATGTTGAAGACGTGCCCGCCGCCTGCGGCCACCATCTTGGGGGTGATGACGCGCGTGACATAGAGCAGCCCCTTGACGTTGGTGTCGATCATGGCGTCCCAGTCGGCCGTGTCCCCCTTGTCGATGTGTTCGAGCCCGGCCGCAAGCCCGGCGTTGTTGACCAGCAGGTCGACGCGCCCGAGCGGTTCGAGATTGCGGCGCACGGCCTCTTCGCTGCGGACGTCGAACGTG
>NZ_FR893417.1:89862-93648 GCF_000435435.1 Alistipes sp. CAG:29
CCTGCCGCCTCGATTTCGCGGCGGAGCGATTCGAGCCTTTCGCTACGCCGTCCCGTCGCTATGACGTCGTAGCCTTCCGTCGCGAGCCGGAGCGCCGTGGCGCGTCCGATGCCCGATGTGGACCCTGTGACCAAAGCCTGTTTTTTCATCCGAATAACGTGAATATGTTTGTGTCGCCCCATGTCGGAAGCCGTCCCTCGGGGGGGCGGTTTGCCCCCGGCTGTTTCCGGAACTGCAGGGTTTCGTGTCCGTACCCCCCCCCGGATCCCGCCTGCACGAAGCGGAGCTTCCAATTAATTGGGTTATTTCGGACAAAAATACGAAATAATTGTGTTTCTTTGCATAAATTTTCCAGCAAAATCAGCAGCCGTGAACCTCGCCTTTTTCATCGCCCGCCGGACGGCGCAGCACACCCCGGATAACAAACCCGGGGTGATGGAGCGTATCGCCGTGATTTCCGTGGCGTTGAGCGTGGCGGTGATGATCCTGGCCATGGCCGTGATCATGGGGTTCAAGCACGAGGTGGCACGCAAGGTAACGGCCTTTGCGGCGCATGCCGTCGTGACCGACGTGCGGGGTGTCGGGACACTCGATTCGGAGCCCGTGCACCGCAGCGCCCGCACCGAAGGGCTGATCCGCTCGACCCGGGGATTCGCTTCGATGGCTCCGTATGCCGTCAAGGGCGGCATCGTCCGTACGGCCGACGCTGTGGGAGAGGTGATGCTCAAGGGGGTGGATACGGCCTACGACTGGTCGGCCTTCCGCGGATGGCTCGTCGACGGGGATTTGCCCCGCGTGGGGGATTCGATCCGCACGAAGGACATCCTGCTTTCGCGCAGCCTGGCCGACCGGCTGATGCTCGGCGTGGGCGACCGCGTGGAGATGCTCTTCGTCGAGGCCGGCGACACGCCGCGCCGCGACCGGTTCAAGGTGGCGGGGATTTACTCGTCGGGGATGGACGAGATGGACAACACGGTCATTCTGACCGACCTGCGCAACGTGCAGCGCCTCTCGGACTGGGCGCCGGACGAGATTTCGGGATACGAGGTCTTTACCGACGACCTGGCCGGGGCGGACGATTTCGCCCGCAGGCTGGGGCATACGCTCCTCTACGACGAGGACGACGCCACGGCGAACCTGGCCGTCACGAGCGTGACGGAACTTTATGCCAGCATCTTCGACTGGCTCAAGGCGCACGACGTGAATGCCGCCGTGATAATCGTCATCATGCTCGTGGTGGCTTTTTTCAACATGACCTCGGCGCTGCTGATCCTCGTGCTCGAACGCACGCGGATGATCGGCCTGCTCAAGGCCTTCGGCATGCGCAACGGCCAGCTGCGGCAGGTGTTCCTGTGGCGGGCGTCGTTCATCACCCTGCGCGGCCTGGCGTGGGGGAATGCCGTGGGGCTGGGGCTGTGCTTCGTGCAGCGGTATTTCCATGTCGTGCGGCTCAGCTCCGAGGGGTACCTGCTCTCCGAAGTCCCGATTTCGCTGGGGTGGGGCTGGTGGCTGGCGCTGAATGCCGGTGCCGTGGCGGCGATCGTCGCGCTGCTCGTGGTGCCGACCTATATAGTATCGACCGTGAAACCCGACGAATCAATCCGTTACGAATGACCGTGAAACCCTATAACACCGGACAGACCAAGAAGGAGGAGGTGCGCGAAATGTTCGACAACATAGCACCCAAATACGACCTGCTGAACCATACGCTCTCGATGAACATCGAACGCATCTGGCGCCGCCGCGTGGTGCGCATCGTGCGCCGCAGCCGCCCGCACCGTATCCTGGACGTGGCGACCGGAACGGGCGACCTGGCGATCGAGATGGCACGCCGCATACGGGACGTGCACGTGCTGGGCGTCGACCTCTCGGAAAAGATGCTCGACGTGGCGCGTTGCAAGGTCGCCGCCCGCGGCCTCGACGAGCGGGTCGTGCTCGATGTGGGCGACGCGGAGCACCTGCGAGTCTCGGACGCTTCGGTCGACGTGGTGACCGTAGCGTTCGGCGTGCGCAACTTCGGCGACCTGGAGGCCGGCCTGCGCGAGATGGCCCGCACAATAAAACCCGGGGGCAAGGTCGTTATACTGGAGTTCTCGCGTCCCCGCAACCGGCTGTTCCGGGTGCTGTACGAGTTCTATACCTATAAGATACTGCCGCGCATCGGCGGCATGGTGTCCAAGGACAAACGTGCCTACGAATACCTGCCTGCCTCGGTCGGGGAGTTCCCTGCGCCCGCGGAGTTCATGTCCATGATGGAGCGGGCGGGGTTCCGCGGCTGCCGGGCCCGGAGCCAGAGTTTCGGGATCGCGCAGATATATACCGGCCAGCGATGAGGAAATGGTTATACTGCATATTGCTCACGGCGATGGTGCTGCCGATGGTTTCGTGCCGCCGGGCGGTCGAGAAGGCCCGGCGCAATATCCGTCTGGAAGCGGTCGAAAAGGTCGAACGCAAGGGGATGGGCGGCGCCGAGGCCGTAGTGCGCGTGAAGAACGGCACGGGGTACAAACTGGTGCTGGAGCGTGCGAAGGTCGATCTCTTCTACGCCGGGAGCCGCGTGATGAGCATCATCCTCCACGGCCGTGTCGAGGTGCCGCGCCGGACGACCGGAAGTTTTACGTCGCTGTGGCGCGTGAGAACTACCGACCCGATGGCCTATTACGTGATGGTGAAAAAAATCCGCGAGGACGATATTTCGCAGGTCGCCGTTTCGTTTGCGGTCGAGGGGCGCGGGGGGCCGGCTTCGGTAAAAAATTCGGAAGAGATGGTGCCGTTGTCGGAATTTTTGAATATCTTTGGGCTGTCCTTGCAGGACGTGAAAAACTATCTGGACGAGTAATGCGCAGACTGACGACTTTCATAGCGGTGATTTTCGCCGCGGCGGCTTTCGCTCCGCTGCGGGCGCAGTCGCTCGATGCCTTCAAGGAGCGCCTGGCCGCCCCGGTGGTCTCCGACGCTGCGTTCGGCACGGCCAGGGTCACCGTTACCGAGTACGGCGATGCGGAGAAGGCTGTCGACGACGCTTCGCGCGGAGGGCAGCGCCTGCGGCTGCGCGGTTACAGGGTCTGCATCTTCTTCGACAACGGGCAGGATGCCCGCGCCGGGGCCTTTGCCGCGGAAGCCCTTTTCAAGGAGACCTATCCCGGGATCATGGTATACCCGGTATACGAGAATCCCTATTTCAAGGTCGTGGTGGGAAACTGCCTGACGGCGGAGGAGGCCATCATCCTGAAGGGTAAGATCGCATCGACATTCCCCAAGGCATTCGTGAAGAGCGAGGAGTTCTCCATGGCAGACCTTTTGAACTGAAAGGTTGGATTCCCTGCTCCGTTTTCGGCGCGTGGCACGGTCTGCGGGCAGCCTATGCCCCTGCTTGCCAACAACATACGCACGCCTTGAAAATATCGGAAATTTTTATTTGCAATATTCTTACGAATATATATCTTTGCGACGTTACAGAATAACTAATAATTAAACCTTTAACGCTTATGAAAAAGATTTTTTCTTTTGTTGTCGTCATGGCTGCCGTAGCAATGGTAAGCTGCTGCGGTAATTCGAACAAGAAGGCTGCCGAGAGCGGGGCTGCCGCTGCTGCGACCGAAGCTTCGGCTTGCGCCGGCTGCGACGCGAAGTGCGATGCCGAGGCATGTGACTCGACCAAATCCTGCTGCGCCGAGAAGTGCGATTCGACCAAGTCGTGCTGCGCCGAGAAAGCTGAAGATGCATGCTGCAACAAATAAATTGTCGGGCATGAGAGTGAGGGAGATTCGAATGAACTGCACCCCA
>NZ_FR893418.1:0-4702 GCF_000435435.1 Alistipes sp. CAG:29
GTTGTTTACCCTTTATAGTTATGTCCGTCGGCTATGCCGAGTTCTGATAATTCCGCATAATCGTCTGTTTTAGTTTCTTTTAAGTGGCTTCGTGCCACCCCTTTTGGGAAACTTTTGCAGACTATTTGCAGGAATGATAAGCAAATATAGCGAAAATATGGACAGGTCAAAGCGGTTTACCAACTTTTTTCATAATTTTGTAGTTATGAAAAAGAGCGTCAACTTCTTACCCGAAAATAAACGGAACGACCTGAAACAGCTTGTCGATCTGGTTCGCCGGAACATAAAGGATGTCGGCATGGTTATCCTGTACGGCAGTTATGCCCGGAATACCCATGTCGATTACGACCAGCGCATCGAGTTCGGCGTACCGACCTACTTTATGAGCGATTACGACATACTGATCCTGACGCGCAAGCCAATCGGGGCGATTGAGTATTCGCTGTATGACAAAATTGCCGACGCTTTTTTTCAGCACAAGAACAGACCTTTCCATACCAAGCCCCAATTTATCAATTACGGGATAGACGACTTCAACTATGCGCTCTCAAAAGCCCACTATTTCGAAACGGAGATAAAACGACAGGGAATTATTCTGTATGATTCGGGTGAATACAAGTTGGCCCGCCGCCGCAAGTTGAATTTCGACGAGATTCAGGAGCGGGCGCAGAAATATTATGATGACAATTTCAAACCGAAAGCGATTGAGTTCATTCTTTTAAATATTGATTCTTATAATAGGAAGAATTATAAAATGGCTTCATTTAACTTGCATCAAGCCACAGAAAATCTTTTGCGTATAATAGAATTAGTATTTACTTTATATAGCCCCAAAGAACACAGACTTACTGAATTGATGAATCGCTGCAAGCGGTTTACGACCGAAATATTCAAAGCGTTTCCACGCGACACGCCGGAGGAAGAACGACTTTTCAAACTTTTGGAACGGGCTTATGTCGAATCCCGCTATAATCCCGATTTTGAAATAACGAAAGAGGACATCGACGCGCTGCTGCCGAAAGTCGAACGCCTGCGCGACATCGTGGAACGGGTCTGCACGGCGCAGATCGACTACTACGCCCGGCAGAAAAACAAATAACCGCTACTATGGCAAATGAAATTGAAGCCTATACGAATTTTCTGTTTTACAATTCGGAGGACGGCAAAACCAGCATACAGGTAATTGCCGACGCCGACGCCGAAACCATTTGGACGACCCAGAAAGGAATGGCTCAAATTTTCGGCGTGGAAGTCCCTGCAATCAGCAAGCACCTGAAAAATATCTTCGACAGCCGCGAACTTGACGAAAAAGCAGTTGTTTCCAAAATGGAAATAACTGCCGACACCAGAATCAGCCCCCACAACCCGAACTTATGAATGATATAACCCTTATCCAAAATAAAATCTACGAAATCCGCGGCCAGCGCGTGATGCTCGACTTCGACCTGGCACCACTGTACCAAGTTCAAACAAAAGTTTTGAAACAGGCGGTACGCCGTAATATCGAACGATTCCCCGCGGATTTCATGTTTGAAATAACCATAGATGAGTATAACTCATTGAAAGACAGTTTGAGGTCACAAATTGTGACCTCAAACAAAGGAGGCACGAGATATATGCCTTTTGCTTTTACCGAGCAAGGTGTATCCATGCTTTCGAGCGTATTAAGAAGTGACGCCGCTATTCAGGTGAATATCGCTGTCATGCGGGCCTTTGTCGCCATGCGCAACTACATCACTACAACGACGACACTGACGGCCGAGCTGTCCGAAATCCGCGCGAAACTGGCTTTGCTCGAACGTACCGACGAGGACAACGCCGAAGCCATAAACGATCTGTCGGAAGATATGCGCAAGGAATTGGACAATATCTATCAGGCAATCGCCGCCCTGTCTGTCAAAACCCCGCAGGCCCGCAAGCAGCCCCGGCTGATCGGATATAAAACGCCGGAAAAATAGTTGTCGCATGAAACGGTTGCTGAACCGTACCCCATGCAGGTCTTTCCCTGCGGCACCGAACTGCTGTAGCCAAAGTGCGGAGTAGATTTTTGATAGGCAACCGGGCATCGGAGCCATTAACTGCTCCGATGCCCGGTTCCTTATTTACCGCCGTTCAGTTTGCCGCGGCGAACACTTGGCCGATCTTCTGCATTTCCCGTCCGATAAGCTGTTCGGAGCGTTTTATCAATGGCCTGAAAACGAAATAATTCCGCATGTCGTTGATATACAGGATTGTTTGCGCTGATTTGCGGCTATCTGCCAACAAAAAAGGTCTTCTTTCGAAGACCTTTTCGGGTGGAAGATGGGGCTCGAACCCACGACCTTCGGAACCACAATCCGACGCTCTAACCGACTGAGCTACATCCACCGTGTGACCGTCGAACGGTCGTATCGGGATGCAAATGTAATACACTTTTTTTGTCCGTGCAAAAAAAACGGTGAAAAATCTTCGGGAAAATGCCCCGGGTGACAAAATGGCAGGCCGGACTGTACCTTTGTCACCTGGCGTCTGCCAAAAAACGGTTGGCACATCTATTGATGGGACTATGGGTGCTAACGCGCAACAAACTATTCAATAATAAACTAAAAACTGAAAAGCTATGAATGTAAAACCATTATCGGATCGTGTACTCGTCCTCCCGAATCCCGCGGAGGAGAAAACGGCCGGCGGACTGATCATCCCCGACACGGCGAAGGAGAAACCGCTGGCAGGTAAAGTAGTCGCTGTGGGCCCCGGTACTTCGGAGGTCAAAATGGAAGTCAAGGTCGGCGACCAGGTACTTTACGGCAAGTATGCCGGGCAGGAGATCCAGGTCGACGGCGTGGATTACCTGATCATGAAGCAGAACGATATTTTGGCGATTATCTGACGATAACCGGTCGTCATGACCTCGAAATTTTTACATTCCCTCTGAAAATCCCTTTGAAATGGGGGACTCCGGGGATAAGCTTATGAACGAATATAAAATATAAAGTTATGGCAAAAGATATCAAATATAATGTTGAGGCGCGCGAACTGCTCAAGGAGGGTGTCGATGCGCTGTCGAACGCAGTGAAGGTGACGCTGGGCCCCAAAGGCCGTAATGTGATCATCGACAAGAAATTCGGTGCGCCGCAGATCACCAAGGACGGTGTGACGGTGGCCAAGGAGGTGGAGCTCGAAGACGCTTTCGCCAACATGGGCGCCCAGATGGTACGCGAGGTCGCTTCGAAGACCAACGACGATGCCGGCGACGGTACGACGACCGCCACGGTGCTCGCACAGTCGATCATCGGCGTAGGCCTGAAGAACGTGACGGCCGGTGCCAATCCGATGGATCTCAAACGCGGCATCGACAAGGCCGTGGCCAAAGTGGTCGAGTCCCTGCGCAAGCAGAGCCAGGAGGTGGGCTCGGATTTCGACAAGATCGAGCAGGTGGCCACTATTTCGGCCAACAACGACGAGACGATCGGTAAGCTGATCGCCGAGGCGATGGCCAAGGTCAACAACGAAGGCGTGATCACCGTCGAGGAGGCCAAGGGTACCGAGACCCATGTGGAGGTCGTAGAGGGTATGCAGTTCGACCGCGGTTATATCTCGGCTTACTTCATGACCGATCCCGAGAAGATGGAGGCACAGCTCGAGAAGCCTTACATCCTGATTACCGACAAGAAGATTTCGACGATGAAGGAGCTGATGGGCGTGCTCGAGCCGGTGGCGCAGAGCGGCCGTTCGCTGCTGATCATCGCCGAGGACGTGGACGGCGAGGCGCTGTCGGCGCTCGTGGTCAACAAGCTGCGCGGTACGCTGAAGATCGCCGCCTGCAAGGCTCCGGGCTTCGGTGACCGCCGCAAGGAGATGCTCGAGGATATCGCCATCCTGACGGGTGCTACGGTGATCTCGACCGACAAGGGTATGAAGATGGAGGATACCGACCTTACGATGCTCGGTACGGCCGACAAGGTGACGCTCAACAAGGAGAACACTACGATCGTCGACGGTGCCGGCAAGAAGGAGGAGATCGCAGCCCGCGTGGCTCAGATCCGCTCCTCGATCGACAAGGCTACGTCGGATTACGACAAGGAGAAGCTCCAGGAGCGTCTGGCCAAACTGGCCGGCGGTGTGGCCGTACTCTATGTGGGTGCCGCTACCGAAGTCGAGATGAAGGAGAAGAAAGACCGCGTGGACGACGCACTGGCTGCGACCCGTGCCGCTGTCGAAGAGGGTATCGTCCCGGGCGGCGGTGTGGCTTACATCCGCGCTACGGCGGCCCTCGAAGGGATGAAGGGTGCCAACGAAGACCAGACGACCGGTATCCAGATCGTGAAACGTGCGATCGAGGAGCCGCTGCGCCAGATCGTCGAGAACGCCGGCGGCGAAGGTTCGGTCGTTGTCAACAAGGTGAAGGAGGGCAAGGATGCCTTCGGTTACAACGCCCGCGACGACAAGTATGAAGACTTGTTGAAGGCCGGTATCATCGACCCGACGAAGGTGTCGCGCGTTGCGCTGGAGAATGCCGCTTCGATCGCTTCGATGTTCCTGACCACCGAATGCGTGCTGGCGGAGAAGAAATCCGATGCTCCCGCCATGCCTGCTATGCCCGCAGGCGGTATGGGCGGCATGATGTAATCATCGGTTCGCAATATGGAAAACCGGAGCCTCCGCTGAGTTCCGGGGATAAAAAACAGAGGTGTAAAAAAGTGAAAAGCAAAAGATAATCAAA
>NZ_FR893419.1:0-8564 GCF_000435435.1 Alistipes sp. CAG:29
AAAGCCGGAGAATTCTCCGGCTTTTGTTTATTTTTTATTTCGGCTCCACTTCTCATTAAGGCGTTCCAGAAGGCGGGAAATACGCCGCACGTCTCGTTCATCGTCCTTCATAACCGGGGCTTTGCGAATGCTCCACCACAGAAAAAGATAAAACAAAATAAGTAATATTAATATATAAAGCAACCACCTCATCTGTATTAAAATAAGTCTATACCTACCATTTTATTTAGACTTAATCGAACTTATCGTCCCATTCTGACAAACATTTGTAGTCGAAAATATATAGCTCTTCTCATAGACATACACATAACAGCTATAAGTGATTTTATCTCTAACTTTTATCCAAGCTTACTATTCAATATCTCGTCATAAATTTCATAGACTTTATAAACCATTTTTTTCAAAGAAAAAAAAGATTCATATCTCTTTTTGCAATTCATTTTGAAGCGAGTTAACAGTTCGGGAGAGTCCAATATTTTATTAATTGCAGCAGATAGAGCTTGAGAATCACATACAGGGACATTCAGCCCCGTATCTCCATGTTTATTTACCCAATTAACCCCAGATCCAAGGATATCACACGCTACAATCGGCACCCCCATCGCCAAGGCTTCGGCCAATACCACGCCAAAAGCCTCCGTGCGAACAATTGAAGGCAAACAAAATAAATCCGCCGCCGCAAAATAGGCTCCTATCTGCTCTTGCGGAATACGCCCGATTAATTTCACACGATCAGCAACCCCCTTCTGCTTAATGAGACGTTCCAATTCATCCTGCAACTCCCCACAACCGCCAATGAGGACGATCGTATCGTCCCTCAGCTTACAAGCCGCTTCGATCAAATACCTAAAACCTTTATAATAAGTAAGCCGACCGATACTCAGCACGATTTTCTTTCCCGGATATTGCGTTTTGATTGTTTGATCAATTCCAGGTAAAAACATAAGATGTTCGGTATCGAGACCGATCGGGACGACCCGGACTTTTTTAACATAAGGCTGCAGATCAGATGAACTATCGAAATAGTTGCGGCTGGTAACGATAATTCGGCTTGCGCGACGTAACAGCATCGTCTGAAACGGGCGGTAAAATATCATCAGACTCTTTTGTTTGACAATATCCGAATGCCAATGGAGTACGATTTTCGCCCTTGTCCGGAACAATAAAGGAGCTAAAGCAGCCCATGGATTAGGTAAATGAAGATGAATAATATCATAATGGTTGCGAATTTTCCGATAAACGGAAAAATAACGCATCGAGATGGGAGTCGAATGAAAAATGGTACGAATCGGCACCCGGAATAATCGATAAGCGGGAGTTAAGTCATCCGTTTCGTTGCCGGCCAAATGTTGGAAACAGAGTTCATCCACATTACAATTCTCAATCTTATTCAAATTTTCAACTAAATCGTAATTCACTTTTTCGATACCGCCACAGAACGGGGGATAAAATTTACCAATATGTAAAACCTTCATGCCAATTTGGGATAATGATATTTTAAAAGTACCGGCGAATCTAACTTACCGCATCCATACTTTGCCTTGTTAAAAAGTTCAAAAACTACCAACCAATACATGAAATTCCCTGTTCCAGACAAATGTCCTGTAATGGTAAAATTAAAAACGATAAATAATAAGGTAAGCATCAAATTGTACCACTTCCTGTTTATTAAAAATCGATGTAGACAATACAATAAAGGCAAGAGATAGAAAAAAAATCCTATTACTCCATTATCTGTTAATAAACAAATCCAACCACTTTCTGGGTTATTATCATAGATACTGTTATAATACCCATTATTTCCAAAAATGATACTTTGCAACGGATAATCCAGAAACAAGTTTATCCCTTTCGTCCAGTAATAGATTCTGGCATTTTGATTTTCACCTTCACTCAATGCTAACAGCCTTTCTACAGAAGTTCCCGCATGCATATAAGCATAGTTCATTATGCCAATAAATATTGGTACAACAATCCATAAATATTTTATATTTTTCCGTTTAAACAACAAAACAATTAACGGGATTGACAATAATATAATCCCTAGTCGAGCATTCGCAAAAAAACAAGACAGAATAGCGGAAAACAATAACCATAAATTCTTATTGGCTAAAATAAATGCGGTTATCATAAACATTCCAAGTACAGTAGGCCCCCAAAATAGCCCCTTTGCCCGAAAAACACCAAGATTTCCGCCAAACAAAGCTTCATCAAACACAACTCCATTCAACACATTAACAAATAACAATTTATGAGTAACAAATTCGTAAGCCGTCAAACCTAAAGACAAAAAGACAAACCCGACGATTAATTTATAAACGAATTTGAAATCTAACAGATAAACTATAAATGCTACAACGATGCCTCCATATGAATAAATATTATGATAATAAGACCAAAAAGGGACTGAAATCAATAATAAACACCACGATGATACAGCACAATTGAATGGGAATTTATCAAGAGGTTTAATTTGCACGCCCCCCGAGATAAACAAATAGCTGCATAATAGCACAATAATCAATACCACGAATACATATCTATATGTTGATCCAATCAGCGTTTCACCATAGGCTTCTCCGAACAACATTAAAAAGATAAAAAAAACTATTAGTTTTTTATACATCTGCATATTAACTTATTTACACATCTTTTATACAACCCTACGAACGGGAGACAAACTCCGATTACAATCATTGTAATTAGAATGCAAATCCATAGATTTTCGCGCAAATCGCCTGTTCCCACATTTGTCATCCGACTTATTGTGAAAATTACAATACGCAAGATAATACCATGTATAGCCATGATTACCAGTGTCGATGTACTATATCCGATATGTTCTATCCAGCTTACACGACCTAATGCTATTGCAATGGCTATCATCATCATACAACCGACACCCGACCATAAGAGAAAAAGCAAAAAACAGCCATACTGGCCACTGGCCATATCAATCCTCGTAGCCCAACCTTCATGCACGGCAATGAGCAATAATAAGCAGCAACCAACAGCGACAAGTATTACATGCCGAACATGCGTCCAATACTGAACCCGCTCTGCAACCATCCACCCGGTCACATAGAAAGGCAGGGCAACCAGCGCGACATTCAGCCCCATTGGAAGCCACTCAATTCCCTTTGTATAAAGTCCCAGCCCCAAAACAGCACAAAGGACAGAAACTACAAAGATTGTTTTTCGACAACAAATATAGTCAGCTAACAACCGCGCCAATACTTCGGTCGAAAAAAGTGCGGGCAAAAACCACAATACGATGTTATGACTCATCCAACCGTTTATATTCGATCCCCACATTAGCGGTATCAGACGTTGCCACCAAGTGATCCCAGAGCAGACAGGGGGGGGGAAAATTGCACTCTACCAGCCACCACCATAGCAGCGTCAACAGATAAAAGAATGCATAAGGTAGCAGCAATTTTTGAGACCGGCGAATGATGAAGGTACGCAGATCATAACGATGCCTATTAAACAAGAAACCGGAAAGAAGAAAAAACAAAGGCATATGGAACGCGTAAATAAAAATCACCGTATTCGGCTCTTTCGAAACATGCCCCAGAACTACCAGGATTATGCCTAAAGCCCGTAACACATCTATCCAGTATTTACGCCCTGTAGATATATTTAAGGCTTGCTCATTCATGTGGAAATTTTATTTGCTATTCAACTCTTTCAACACTTTACGAAAAGCCATCATACAGGTCTCGACATTCTGCTCGTTTAATACGGTCTCATAGGGGATTCCCGGAAAACTGGTATTGTTCAACCGATTGATAAATCGGATTTTATCCAAAGTATCCGTGCGCGGAAATTCACCGCGAGGGACTTTATCCATCCATGCTCTCAATTCTTCAAACGACGCAGCAAATGGACAATTTTTCATATCATTATTGAGCGTGCGCACCATTGTTACAACCGGAATATCTGCAAGTATACACTCGATTGCTATTGTTCCAGTCACTGTCACGACCATATTTATCTTGGGAAGCACCTCATCCATACGAACTGAATGACGCAAAGGAACGATCCGTTCATGAGAAGCAATAAAAGCGAGTAACTCTTCCGTGAGTTCATATTTCGACTTGGGATTCGGTTTGACGAAAATCACCGCACCACTAGGTAGGCTGTCGTACAAATGATGGAGCATTTCCAATTGATTACGATAAGGACGTCCCCATACATCCAGATTAGCCTCGGGCTGCATTTGCATTGGATAGAGTAACCGGAAACTATTTTTAAACGACCCCACATTACGGCTTTCGGCCAATGCATTCCATTTACGGATCAGTTTACGCCGTTGACGTTCAATCCGCAATTTCACCCAGGGAGCAGGTGTATTGTAATGTTCTCCACCAAGATAGGCGACCGAAAGGTGTATCAAATCATTCCATCGTTTCAACCGAGTTGAAAGCGTCGCCCTATACTTTTGCATATAATCGGGCTTAATAGTGCGATGGACAATACTGTTGATCAATTTTATTGCCTGTTCGTCAGACATTGTTTCACCCGAGCCGGAAAAGGGTTCGAGCGTATCGTAACGATAAAAGGAAAAACGGCCAGGAGGAAACCGGCAGGTCGAAGGTTGTAAATAGGGAATGGAAAGTTCTCGACAAAGATCAATCGTCTGCAATTCATGGAAAGCAGTACTTTCACCAAAAGTTACATCGGGTCGTTCCTTCTCCAGAAAATCACGGATCAGCTTGCGATAATAGGTATAATGCCCCGTCGACCGATGTCCGAAATAGTTTATATTACGATCGGATAATATTAATGAGCGATCGGCTTCTGTTGGCTCTTCCAACTGGGTTTTATTCGGATAAGGTATCACCCAAACACGCCCACATCGAGGATGGAACAAATGATTTTGCACCAAAAAAAGGACTTGGTGCCCGTCATTAATCAGACAATCAGCAAAAGTTTCCCATATTCTCGTCCGAAAACGATTTTCGACAAATAATATTTTCATAATATCATACCGTAAAATAAATTACAATGGATGCCGCAAACAAAGCCAAACTCAAAATAGAACATTTGCGGAGTTTGATGCCGCGCCTGCTCAGCAAACAGTGCTGAATGGCCAAAGCTATCGTAAAAGTCACCGCATTGAGCAATGTAAAAAGCTCGATCGTCAGACGGCCTTGAAGTAAGTATAGCGCCACAGGCAACAACATGACCGGTACAATGACACGCAAATTCATCTGTCGAATCTGATTCTCTCTGCCCACAAGACCTTCACAAAGCGAAATACCCACCCATAAGGGCATCTGAAGGGCTATTAGAAAAAACAGCCGGGCATTGTCGATCGAAAGACCTTTTAAGAAATAGCGGCTAAGCAAGGGCACGAACAGATAACAGGCCAGACAACCGCACAGCACTAGGCCCATAATCGCTGTATAATAGAGATCGAGTCGACGGCTATTCCCCATATAGAGCTTTTGGAAAAAGGCGATATACAAAAACTGATGAATAATGATAGCGATACCAGCCAGACGAAAATAAAAACTGTAAATGCCCACTTGTTCATACCCCATAAAGTAAGCGATATAGATTCTGGCACTGGACGTAAGCCAATAGATAATAATTCCGGAGACAACCATATGCAGGCTGTAACGAAGAATCTCGCCGCAGTCGTCGTGCAGCAGGGCAGGTATGCTTTTGGTGTGGAGCTTATAAAACTGTCGCACATAAAACCCGCCCAACACAAAAAGGTAAACCTGCATGGCCGCTTCAAGGAGCATAACATGATGAGTGATTCCGAAACTCCATATGACCAAAATCACTCCTGTCAATATGAAATAATATCCCCCGTCGAACAATACACCCAGCCAACCCTTGTCTTCCGATTTGAGGATAGAGCTGTAGAGCCTTTGGAGTGCAAAAATCAAGGTAAAAAGCAAAATTAGCGAAAATCGTTGACCGATCGCTCCGTACCAACGCAACAAACAGGCTATGACGGCTATCCCCAGTACAGGAACTCCATAGAGCATAAAAACCTGCTTTTTATCCCTTTCCCCCCGACGAAGCACGAAATAAGGATAAGCCCCCCCTAAACCCAACATAGCCACGACGGCGAGTACACTCCCCAGCGCGTAGGAGAATTCCACTACACCATACTCTTCAAGGGAAACAAAATTAAGAAAAAAAATAGGGGCCAAGAAGGCAACTCCCTTTGACAATACAAAAAACAGGATGTTATCCCGCACCTTTTTAAAGAGCAGGCTTTTATTGTGCACCACCATTTTTGTGAGACTGTCGCTTTTCATAAATTCGATCTGCCACTTTAGCGTAATGGCAGATGGCCTGATCCGGATCAAATTCTTTGTAACGCAAAGCCTGCCCAACATAAAGCCCCGGCTCAGTGAGCGATTTAGCCACTACAGCCCCGGCCCCTACAGTCACAGCATCACAAATACATACGTCCGAACAAATCAATACGCGCGAACCGACATAGACATTTTGTCCAATTGAGATGCTGCCGTCCACTCTCCAGCGTGCTGCTCCAGATCTGCTATGATAGAACCCATGAGTCCAGAGCTGACTTCCGATGCCAACTAAAATGGAGTTTGCACCGAGACGGACACTGGCCGTCATGTCGATAAAATGCGATACGCCGATTATGGCATTTATACCCAGGATTAGTTCCGATTCGCGCAGATTGGAACTTGCCGAAAGAATCCTGTTGTATTTATTGATAACGGCTTCAGCATCCAATTGCACTCGGAAACGCCCCTTAAGCAAATTCATGCGTTGAATGCGCGATCGAGTGCCCAGATGAATAGATTTCGTGAGAATTAAGTTCCCACTTTGAATCACAGCCCCTTCTCCCAGGTAAATACCTGAAGTCAGGATCAGTGAAAACCCAATTCTGCTTTTACGGCCGAAGGAATACCCTTCCCCGCCAAATATCCTTACAAGAGGGAATGCGATACACGAAGGTAACAGAAACAAAATAGATGCGATAAGCCAACGCTTCATAAGAATCGATTCTCTATTTTATTTTTTAACTACGTTCTTCCGATAATAGACACAGAGGGCGCTCAGATAATTGGCAAACGTAACCATATAAGAGTTTTTCATCTCCCATTTACTCCGGTGTGCAATGATTTCACGGGCTTTGGCTTGGTAGCCAAATCTCCGGCAAAAAGAGTCGGAAGAGCGTAAATCGTCGCGCAAGGTCTGCTCCACCCGAATACCCAGAACACCGTTCATCATCAGATGACTGGAGAGTGATACGGCTTTAGCTCTTACCATAATATTCCAGGGCAATTCTTTTTCAAAAGCTTTGCGCAGAACATATTTATTGACGCGTACAGGTTTATTGCTGAATCCATCAAGTCCAGCCATAGTCTTGTTCGCCAATTTCCAAGGAATAGTCGATGCAAATTGATTGAAACGCTGTTCGTAGAAGGGTAGTACCGTAGTAACCCCGCGATTATGGGCCATATCGACCATATAACGAATATCATCGGTATACTGCTCCTGCCATTTTTTCTCGATAAGTCGATTAAATATCTCCCTGGAACTCATTCCAGCATGCAAATCAACCCGGTACCAATCGCAGATTTTCTCAAAATTGGACATATCGTATCTCCAGGTTTTGTATTTGACCGGATCGGCCATAAATTTCCTTCGCAGGATAAACCATTCGGGTACCAACGCATTGACAAGCAGATGGGAGTACTTCACTCTTCGGTCAGCCGCATTATAGAGTTTCAAAAGACAGGAAAGCCGCTCATACAAGTCCACCACTCCTTTACCGAATGCCCCCCAACCACCTGTTCCCTGATGAGATATTCGATCAATTACCTTCATATCTACGCTATTGACTGAAGGAGTATGAAGTCTGGTATCCTGTCCAGCAAAATAACGCACTGAAATGTCGTTTGATAAATGAGGCCGAAATATCCAATTTCCAAAAACTGGATTATTCATCTTTTGTAAATCATCTTCATAATCAGCCACAATTTTAGGATCTGCTGGATCGACCGTCACAACTTCCGTATTATACCCTAAATAAGAAGCCAATTCTTGAGCATATATAGTTTCATCTTGCGAACTTCCCGCAATACGATAGGAAACAACTCGTGTTTGTTCCGGACAAATATTATGTAATGAAGCTAACATTACACAAGAGTCTATGCCTCCGGATAAATAAACCACATTATTTTCACCAGCCCAATCAGCATGTACTTCCAATATCTTTTCACGCAGCAGACGTATATTTTCTTCCTCCGAATAATCGTTCTCAGAATACTCGATCGGCAATGATTCTCGCTCAATAGATTGCAAGGTTCCTCTTGGTATATAGTGCAACATCTCACCAATACGCACCTCATTCACATCTTCGTAAATAGTATAACCATCAGGTATGAACTGCTGATAAAGCAAAAAATCCGTATAGAATTTATTTATGTCTGTGGAAACATTATAAGCGATATCGTGCATATTGGTCGCCACAACTAACCGTTCTGTAAGCGAATCAAAATAATAATATCCAGATTTCTGCCCCATTGAATCACGCATCATATTTAACATACCGCTCTTCC
>NZ_FR893420.1:0-2540 GCF_000435435.1 Alistipes sp. CAG:29
TCCGGCGCAGGAGGATAAAGTCTGCAAAAAGCTATGTCTACATCAGATTTAATTATGTCGATTCTCGCTGAAAAACCGTTGAATCTCATGAGTTGGAATGTGACCTGCGGTGCTGGTGGCACCCTTGCTGGTCGGAAGGCTTTTATACTCAAGGTCAGTGGGTTCAAACATCAGGGAGCCGTTGTGATTTTCCCCAATTCTTTGGATGGTTATTTCGACATTGAACTTATCGATGAGAGTGGTGAAGTTGTCGAATCGGTCGAATATATTTCTGCCTGCAAATTGTCAGAAATAATCGACCAGCTGGTTGAAGTGACGGAAAACTATTCCGATGACATCGTACGTTGGTTGCGTAAATGTACGCCTAACGAAAATCAGATTCAAAAAATTGGACGTATGGCAAAAGTGTGTCCGGAAGTGGCCGCCGAGATCAAGTTGAAGACATTATTTTCCAAAAGGTAATGTAGAGGGCCGGTTCGCCGGCTCTCTTTTTTTGCTCGTAATTTCATACCATGCCCCGCAGGCGGGGCATTGGTCGCTCCTAAAACGTACGACTTGCAGGGCGTTGCAAGTCGTTCGTTTCTCCACGTCGCGGCAGGACACCCCTCGCGTTGCGAGGGAGAGCGGTATTTTCTCTCTGGGTCTGACCGGGCTGTGGTTTCGCACTCCGGCTGAATTCAAGATTTCTGCGACCTGACGGGTCTCATCCCTTACACGTTGCCTTCAGACCATTCTGATACAAAGTACGAACACTGCATTTTGCCGGGCAATGAACCCGCGAAATATTTTCTTAGGAGTCCCTTCGGGAACTGTGTTTATGATGAAAAAATTTACCCCGGCAGGCCGGGGCACGCTGAAGAAATTTTTTCAAAAATATTTCCCGGAACCCTTGCGCCGGTTTAGCGGTAGAGAGCGACCGCCTATGCCCATTCCAGAGGAACGGGCGGCCGCTCCATTTTTATTTCAAAATGTCAGTGTTCGATACGAGTATCAGAAAGGCTCTGAAGGCAACGTGTAAGGGGATGACCCCTCGTTCTTTGAAATCTTGAAAACATCCGTCGGCTGGGAAACCACAGCCCGGCAAACCTTCGAGAAAATGATATGTTTGATAGAAAGGATAAAGGGCGTGACGAGGATGTTAGCGAGATTTCAGCAATAAAGTTCTTTGACGTATTAACCAGCTCCGCTCGATGTGATCGGCGGATGGCGGGGAGCGAAGCCCCAGCGGAGCACACTATTTAACCTTTTAAAATTTTACAATTATGAAAACTTATTTAGCAACAGTCTGTCTTACGAAAACCTACACCGACAAGATGTGTAACCAAGTGTTATTACAAAAGGAGTTCCCCGACGAGAAAGCCGCCCATGCTTGGCTGAATAAAGCGCTTGAGCGCTACAATTATGTCGCAGGGATCAAAGGCTTGTGTTATGTGTCTTGGTTTTCGCTGGATGACGAGAACGGCACCCAGCTCCTATATTTCGATTATTTCGCTTCCGACGCACCACACGAGATACAGGCGCGCGTAACACTTACGAAAAAGTATCCGGCACAAAAACAAACGATTGTTTTAACTCATAAGTGCGCGTGCTACAACCACGCGATTTTGTGGATTGACTGGGCGTATCTGAAATTTGAAAGTAGTGAAAATGCGACTTTTAGCAGTGGTGAAATGATTGATGCAAAGACCGAAATTGTCATTGACAAGTGAAACATTTTTCGTAAATTTGAGGTGCAGTGCCTCGCAGAACCTCACGATGTATAGGTTAATCGTTCAAATTTCTATGAAGAGAATCACGATTACCGGTAATCTCGGTAAGGATGCCGAATGCCGCGAGGGGCAGGGCGGTCACAAATTCGTATCGTTCAGCGTGGCGTATGCAGAACGGGATACGGATGCCAAAGACGAACAGGGCAACCCGATCAAGGAAGCCCAGTGGGCGGAGTGCGAAATTTATGTCAAGCCGGAGAACTCAGCCGAGGGAATCGTCAATCTGCTGAAGAAAGGCCGTTTTATCTACGTGGAAGCCTATGATAAGGTCGAAGCGTGGTTGGATAAAGAGAACAAGCCCCGTGCCCGTGTGATTTACCGGGTCACGAATTTTCAGGTCTGACCTTATGAACATCGACGGCCATTGCGCCGTCGATGTTTTCAAAGTCTATCTATTTCGGTGAAAAATTTGCTATATTTGCACCTATGAGAAAGGAATTGGGTAAATGGTTCATGGATATTGCCAAATATCTTCTAACGGCAGTTGTCGTTGGGGCCTTAATTAGTGATATAGAGAATTCGCGATGGCTTGTTTATGTCGGAGGGATCGGGGCGACATTGAGTTGCTTGTTTATTGGCTTGGGGTTACTTCGGCAGAAAGAAACAAATAAAACACAGGAGGAATAAGTATGGCGGCATTTTGGATTTTTATTTTTATTATTGCTTTTGCAGTGGCAATATTAATTTGGAGTAAGACAGATAAGGGAAAGAAATGGCTCTTGTAATTTCTTCCCTTCACCTATCAACATCGCGTCCCGGCTGGTTAGAACC
>NZ_FR893421.1:0-871 GCF_000435435.1 Alistipes sp. CAG:29
CTGGCGCTCAATTACCGCTTGTACGAATACATCCCCTCGGACGCAGAGGTTCGTGGACGGTTCATCTCGTGCAAACCCTTTCCCGCCGAGGCGTTCCGGCGTCAGATCGGGAAATTGCACAACGATGGAACGCTGTTCCTGCGGATTGTCTCTGCGGACTTATATACGCTCTATGTAGAAGGTAACGTCTATCTGCGCGGAGCGTGGCACCGAATCTTTCTTTAATAACCTGCCGCCTGCTCCGCAACGAGCGGGCGGCGTCATTTCCATATCATGGCATACGAATCATCCATTCCTTTCGCGGATATCAGGGATTTCCGCGAGGCCGAGATCAACGGCATCTCTGCTCTTTTCACTATGTGTCGCCTCGATTCCGAAACCCTTCCCGCCGATTTTCATTCGTGCGAGGTCATGGGCGGTCGGGGCAGCGATTTCCAGTGGCTCGTTCCGCTGGCTTTGGCAAACTTCACCGGAACGTTCGTCTCCCGGCAGCCCCTGCTCCGGGAAGGACAGGCGTACGCTGAAATACGCTGGTACGGCATCTATGACGCGACGACAGTCGACGAATGGTCTGAAAACAACAACGATAACTCTTAAACACTATGCGACGAAAATTCAAACTGAAGGTCAGCTATACCTTCAACGGCTGTTTTACCCTGCGTGCGGCTTCCGGCAAGGAGGCCGCACGTCTTGTTTCCGAACAATGCGGAACGGTTCTGAACACGATTCAGACAACTCTCGGCGAAGAATCCGAGGTCGACTGGCAATTCGACAAACATCCCCGGCTTGTAATCCGGGAAGTAATCGCTCTTCCGGAGACCATCGACGGGGAGAAGCTGCCGCGCGTGGGAGTCTTCCATCCCGGGCAGCG
>NZ_FR893422.1:0-5440 GCF_000435435.1 Alistipes sp. CAG:29
CGGACTGGAGCGGACTGGAGCGGACATCGGCACCGCCCCGGCAGGCGGAGACGCTATATTTGCCCCGGCTTCGGAAGAGAAGTCCGCGATGCAGGGGTGGAACACCCTTGTCGTGCGGGCCTCGATCGGCGAAGACGGCGAACTCTCGGAGCCCGAAGCGCCCGCCGGCGCCCGATTCCCGCTTCCGGCTCTCCCCGCCAGAGCAGAACTCCGTGACGCGGAGGTTCATGCGATGCTCGGAGAGCTGGACTTCGGAGAGAGCGCCGTCATGGGCGATGCCACGGCCGAGGAACGGCAGGCCATCGCCAACTTCGACATCCGGGCCTATGCTTAATTAAAAACGACCTACGACATGAAATGGAATAACGAATACGGCTGACGCCTTTTCCGCAGCAGGAAATACGATGTATCCGGTCGCAGAATGCTCCCAAAGCAGGCTGCGGCCTTTTTCACACCCTTAACCAAACTACTTGAACGATGAAAAAAAGAGCAATTTTCATGATTTTCTCCCTGTGCTCCGCACTCGCCTGCTTTGCACAGGGCAACGGCATGGCCGGCATCAGCGAGGCCACGAACATGGTAACGTCCTATTTCGACCCGCTCACGAAACTGATCTTCGCCGTCGCGGCAATCCTCGGACTGGTCGGCGGCGTGCGCGTCTACTCGAAATTCTCGTCGGGTGACCCGGACGCTTCGAAATCCGCCACGGCGCTGTTTCTCTCATGCGTCTTTCTGGTGATCGTCGGTACGGTCTTACGTTCGTTCTTCCTCTAAACGATGGCGGAATACCAAGTGAACAAGGGAGTCGGCCGTCAAGTCGAGTTTCAGGGCGCGCACGTAATGGTTCTTTGGCAAATGCGTCGATAGCAAGACGTTAGGCAAGTGTTCGATAGCCTATCATCGATCGGCTTATCCGAAAGGGAAACCGGACGGGGAGTATAGCCTGCCGATAAACTGATAAGTCATACAGTTACCAAGTATGCGACTGAATCAGGAGATGAAAGATAGATACGAGGATAAAGTCTGGATTGATTGAACGATAGTCCAAGTGGCACAACTCGAAACTGTGGCGGAAGGTAACTACAGACGCCATACTGTAACACACTCGATTCGACCTTGGAGGGTTGGGTGCAGAACAGGTTACAGCACAACTGCGATAAGCAGAAACGGGCGAAAGTCGTATCCGACAATCTATCAAAGCTATGTTGCCGAAGAATTAAACGTGTCTTGCCTAACCCGGCATGCCGAAAGGCTATTAGGTTTCAGACCTATGAAAATCTGGTATGGCAACGGAGCCACCGTAGTAGTCCGAGCGAGGGAAAGCCTCGTACATGGCGAAGGGTGGCAGCTAACATTTTTAATACAAATTAACGGATAATGTGTGAGACATTATGAGAAATCCAGAGAGAGTATTAAACAGTCTGTCAGAGCACAGCAAAGTTTCGAGCTACAAGTTTGAACGGCTCTACAGGGTTCTATTCAATTCGGAAATGTTTCTCCTCGCCTACCATAATATACAAGGTAGGCAGGGAAATATGACGGAAGGTTCCGACGGTAAAACTATCGACGGAATGAGCCTGAAACGGATTGAAAATTTGATTGATGCGCTCAAAGATGAGTCGTACCAACCAAAACCGGCAAGAAGGACGTACATCCCGAAGAAAAACGGGAACATGCGACCTCTCGGCATACCGTCTATCGACGACAAATTAGTGCAGGAGGTATTGCGAATGCTGTTGGAAGCAATTTATGAAGGTAGTTTTGAGAACACCTCGCACGGCTTCCGACCCAAACGCAGCTGCCACACCGCACTGATACAGGTGCAGAAGAATTTTACTGCGGCCAAGTGGTTTATCGAGGGCGACATTGAGGGATTCTTCGATAACATCAACCATGATGTACTTATCGGAATCTTGAAAGAACGTATCGCAGACGACCGCTTTTTCCGGCTAATGTGGAAATTTTTGAAAGCTGGCTACATCGAAGATTGGACATTTCATAGAACATACAGCGGAACACCGCAAGGTGGCATCATTAGCCCGATACTGGCTAATATCTATCTCGACAAGCTGGATAAGTACATGAAAGAGTATGCCTGTCAATTCGATAGAGGCGACAGACGGGCAATGAACCTTGAGTACAAACGGTATTCCAGGAAAATTTGGTGGCTCGGCACAAAACTGAAGCAAACCGAGGATAAAGATACTCGGAAGGAACTGATTGACGCGATTAAGCAACATCAGAAAAACAGGATGCACTTACCCTCTGTCGATGAAATGGACAAGGGATATAGACGGATTAAGTATGTGAGGTATGCCGATGATTTTATTATCGGAGTGATTGGCAGTAAATCGGACTGTGAGGCCATCAAAGAGGATATTAAGAATTTCCTCGACAAGAAACTGAAATTGACGCTCTCCGAAGAAAAGACCTTGATCACGCACGGCAATAGAAAGGCAAAATTCCTCGGCTATGAAATCTATGTCCGACCATTCACGGATAAGACGTTAAGAGGTGAGAAATCGGGAGTACTTATTAAGGCTTACGGCAAAAAGGTAGTGTTGGAAGTGCCAATGTCCACAATGCGGGATAAACTTCTCTACTACGAGGCGATGGAAATTCATCAATTCGAGGGTAAAGCGAAATGGAAACCCACAAGCCGGACAAAGTTGCTACATCTGGACGACCTCGAAATACTGGATGCTTATAACAGAGAAATCCGAGGTTTTGCAAACTATTTTTCTATCGCAAATAACAGTTCACACCTGAATTCTTTCAAGTACATCATGCAATACAGTCTGTATAAGACTTTTGCACGAAAGTACAGTACGACAGCCCGAAAGATTATCGCAAAGTATCGACATCACAAAGATTTTGCGGTTTTCTATGAGGACAAGAAAGGAGGAAAGAAGATGCGGGTATTCTTCAACGGGAGCTTTAAGCGTAAAACAACCGCGATGGACGCGAGTTGTGATTATGTAGCCAACACGATTTTCAATACCACTGTATCAAGCCTTATACAAAGGTTAAAAGCGGGTAAGTGTGAATTGTGTGGCGCAACGGAAAACATTGAAATACACCACGTCAAAAGACTCAAAGACTTAAAAGGCAAAGAGCCATGGAAAATCCAAATGATTGGACGTCAGAGAAAGACGTTAGCTGTATGTATTCCCTGTCACAACAAGATACATCACGGGATAATAGACTGAATATGTTAGTGGAGAGCCGTGTGCGCCGAGAGGTGCAAGCACGGTTCGGAGGCGAGTTCTTGGAAACCTACCGTAGAAATACGGCAAGGCACCGGGTTCTTAGCCTACGGCTCACAGCGCAGTACCTCGTGCTGTTCGTCGCAGGGCTTCTGGGCGTCTTCGTCTGCTTCGCCGGAATGTACATGAGCGGCGTCCCGCAGGGCTTCTGCATCCTCTTCGCCCTCACGGCCGGCCTTGCCGTCACGGGCGGCACCTTCTACCTGAGCCGCCGCTTCGGCCCCTACGGACTTCAAAAACTCATGGCCTCGCGCCGGTATCCGCGGCGCATCGTCCACCGCCGGGCCGTCGGGCGGCTGTTGCGCTTTCGTCGAACCATAAAATCATAAGTTTATGCGCGGAACCTTGAAAACCTCGACCTTGGAATCGAAATTCCCCTTGCTGCGGGTCGAGAACAACTGCATCATCTCCAAGTTCGCCGACATCACCGCGGCCTACCGCGTCTTGCTGCCCGAACTCTTCACCCTCACGGGCGAGGAGTACGAAGCGCTGCACGGTGCATGGCTCAAAGCCCTGAAGGTGCTGCCGGACTACACCGTCGTCCACAAACAGGACTTCTTCATCGAGGAGCGATACGAGACTCTGAACGACGGCTCCGAGCGGAGCTTTCTCGCGCGTTCCTACGAGCGTCATTTCAACGAGCGGCCCTACCTGCGCCACACGTGCTACCTGTTCGTTACGAAGACCACGCCCGAGCGGATGCGACAGACCAGTGCCTCGTCCGTGCTGTGCCGGGGCTTCATCGTCCCGCGGGAGATGCGCGACACGGATGCCGTGACGCGCTTTCTGGAAGCTGCGGAGCAGATGGAACGCATTCTGAACGATTCGGGCCTCGTGCGCGTCGAGCGGCTTACGGAAGCCGAGATCGTCGGCACGGCGGATGATGCGGGGCTGCTGGCCCGTTACTTCGCCCTCTCGGACGAACGGCTTCCGGTCGTAAACGAGGATATCCGTCTCGACCCGGGTGTGATGCGCATCGGGGACAAGTACCTCTCGATGCACACGCTCTCCGATCTGGACATGCTGCCGCAGAGCGTGGCGACGGATTTCCGCTACGAGCGCCTCTCGACCGACCGCTCGGACTGCCGGCTTTCCTTCGCGGCGCCCGTGGGGCTGCTGCTCTCCTGCAACCATGTCTACAATCAGGTGATCTTCCTCGACGACCACGACGAAACGCTCAAGCGTCTCGAAGCCTCGGCCCGGAACATGAACTCGCTGGCGGCCTATTCGCGCTCGAACGCCATCAACCGGGAGTGGATCGAAATGTATCTCAATGAGGCGCATTCGCAGGGGTTGCGCTCCGTACGCTGTCACTGCAACGTCATGGCGTGGGCCGAGAGCGAAGCGGAGTTGAAGCGCATCCGCAACGACGTGGGCTCGCAGCTCGCGCTGATGGGATGCACGCCGCATCACAACACGGTGGACATGCCGGTGCTGTTCTGGGCCGCGATTCCCGGCAACGAGGCCGACTTCCCTGCCGAAGAGAGTTTCTACACCTTCCTCGATCAGGCGCTCTGCCTTTTCAACGAGGAGACCAACTACCGCTCGTCGCTCTCGCCCTTCGGAATCAAGATGTCCGACCGCCTGTCGGGCATACCCCTCCATCTGGACATCTCGGACCTTCCGATGAAGCGCGGCGTCATTACGAATCGGAATAAATTTATCCTCGGGCCGTCGGGCTCGGGCAAGAGTTATCTGACGAACCATCTGGTTCGTCAGTACTGGGAGCAAGGAGCGCATATCCTGCTGGTCGATACGGGCAACTCCTACCAAGGGCTCTGCTCGCTGATTCACGCCAAGACTAAAGGCCGCGACGGGGTGTATTTCACCTACACCGAGGAGGCGCCCATCGCCTTCAATCCCTTTTATGTCGAAGACGGGGTGTACGACGTGGAAAAGCGCGAGTCGCTCAAGACGCTGCTGCTGACCCTTTGGAAACGGGAATCCGAGGAGCCGACACGCTCGGAGGAGGTAGCGCTCTCGAACGCCGTGAACCTCTACCTCTCGAAGCTCCGCGCCGACCGCTCCATCGTCCCCTCGTTCGATACCTTTTACGAGTTCGTCGAAACCGACTACCGGCGGCTTCTGGAGCAGAAGCGCGTGCGCGAGAAGGATTTCGACCTCGAAAATTTCCTGAACGTGCTGGAACCTTACTATAAGGGCGGCGAGTACGA
>NZ_FR893423.1:0-57082 GCF_000435435.1 Alistipes sp. CAG:29
AATCAGTCCAAACTTTGGGGTGCACATCATTCGATATCCTCTTTTTTCGTATTGACCCTAACCTATCCCACGATGAAACTACTCCACATCTGTTTTTGCGTGCTGATCGGCACCGCGCTATCCGGTTGTGAAATACCGATGACCGCCCAAGACCGGATCGCCGTGACACGAATTTGCGAGGTGCTGGAGCTGAAAGCCCAGGTTGCCGCAGCCGTCTGGCCGGGATTCGACGATCCGCAATTCGAAGTGCCGCTGGTCTACTTCACCGACTCGCTTTGCTATGCCGTAAATCCCGAAGCGCGGTTTCTGGCGCAATATCCGGCAACGCTGCGTTACAGGGACGGTGAGTTGAAAATCTATACGACGCCCACGATCGACTCGCTCGAATTCCACATGCAGGGAACGATTTCCTTAGACCCGGCCGATGCCGGTTCGGCATACGACTACCGTTCGGCATACCTGCTGTGCAGTTCGCCCGAGATTACGGCCCGCTGCATACCCGGCACGGAAGAGGTAGCCATATGGCGGACGATGGTGCTGCATGAATATTTCCACGGATTCCAATTCCGGCATCCGGCGTATCTCGCGCAATTCGAAGCTTCGGGAGCGGGCCTCATCCCTTCGTCGGAGCTGGTAGGACACTATCAAAGATACGGCTGGTACAAAGAATCCGTAGACCGGGAAAACGCCTTCCTGCTGGATGCACTCGGGCAAACCGATGCAGAGATTATCCGCAGGGACATCGACGGGTTTAGGAAACTGCGCGCGGAGCGCCATGCAAGAATGCGGCGCGAACTGGCCCCGGAAGCAGTCGGAGCGGAACGGGTTTACGAAACGATGGAGGGCACGGCGCGTTACATCGAGTTCCATGCCTGTCCGGGCGGCTACGACCTTGACGCGAACGACTGGCTCTACCGGACGGACATATCCCAGTATATGTATGCCACAGGGTTCAATATCGTCCGGCTGCTCGACAAGCTGGGGGTCGATTACAAGACGAGGCTGTTTGACGAGGGGCTCGCATTGGACGGGCTTCTGCCCGAATAAACGGACACGGGCACAGGTGCCCCGGCAATGCCGCGGGTAAAAGCCGCCGAGGAAAGAACATCCGAGGATGAGCAGTCGAGATCGGAACAGCTAAGATCGGAGCCGACAAGGGAAGAACTGCCGAGCCCCGAGGAAGAGCCGACAAGGGAAGGGCATCCGAGGATGAGCAGTCGAGATCGGAACAACTGAGATCGGAACCGCCGAGGTAAGAGCCGACAAGGAAAGGGACAACCGAGAAAAAAAACAGCCGCCGACGGACGGCGGCCCCTTTTTCAGGAAGGGATATGCGTCAAAGCCGGTGATAGTGGCAATAGAGCAACCCGCCGTCGTCGCCGTGCAGGTGCATACCGCCGCCGAGGCAATAGCGGAACATCTTGCAGGAGGCGCATTCGCCGCACCGCGCCCACTCGCGGTTGCGGAAGGGTTCGAAGCGGTTTTGCCACACGTCCCAGAATTTGTCGCGGTAGATATTGCCCTGGTTGAAATTGGCACGGATCGACGTGCAGCCCGAAATGGCGCCGTCGACGCGGATCGAGGCGACGGAAACGCCCGCGGCGCACTGGTAGAAATGGTCGCGCACCTCGGTTTCATACCCGCCGAGGAAGCCTTCGCAGGCATAGCTGACGTCGATGCGCCCCTCACGGCGGGTCTGCCGGATAAATTCGAGCATCGTGCGGAACTGTTCGTCGGTCATGCGCAGCGTCGGATCGTCCTTGGCGCGTCCCATGGGGAAGATCGAGAAGAGCCGCCAGTGCTTCACACCCTCGGCGACGAGCATTTCGCAAAATTCGCCGAGCCTGGGCACCATCGCCCCCGAGACGCAGGTCACCACGTCGTAGGCGAGCGACGGCTCGCGGACGATCATGCGCAGGGCACCGAGCGCCCGTTCGTAACTGCGGGGGTTGCAGCGGATATAGTTGTGCTCGCGTTCGAAGCCGTCGAGGCTCACCGAGACCGTACGCAGCCCCGCATCGAGCAGGCTGCGGAAGCGGGATTCGGTCAGCCCCAGCCCGTTGGTCACCATGCCCCACGCATAGCCGCGGCGGGTGACCTCCGCTCCGGCGCGTTCGAGGTCGGGACGCACCAGCACCTCGCCGCCCGAAAAGATGACGAGCACCTGCGCAGGGTCGACATGGGGCGTGACCTCCTCATCGAGCACCTTCAGGAAATCTTCGAGCGGCATGTCCCGCACACCGGGATCCACGCGGCAATCGCTGCCGCAGTGGCGGCACGAGAGGTTGCAGCGCAACGTACATTCCCAGAAGAGCGTATCGAGCCTGTGCTCGGCGACGGCCGAGGAGTAAAGGTCGGAAAAAATATTGAGGGCCAGACGCTTGCGCAGCCCCAGGCGGCGACGGGACATGGGTTACTTCCCCCCTTCGGGAGCCTTCTTGCCCTTCGTGTCCATATAGGGCGTGTCGTCGGCGGGTTTCTCGGCTACGGGGTCGAGCTGCTCGTCTTCGGCAGGGCCGACCGCCGACTCCTTGAGCGGCACGCCGATCGTTTTCTGTCCGGGAGGGCGAACCCCGTACATCACCATCACGCGCGGGGGCGCAACCGAATCCCTGACTTCGGGCGCTCCGGCTTCCTGTCGCTGTTCGCCCTCGCCCTTGGCGGGCGCATTCCTGACCGTGGAACAGGCTGCCGAGAATCCCAGCAGTGTCGCAAGTGCGAGTTTCAGTTTTTTGTTCATATTGCGTCGACGTTAAAAACAATCTTCAGGACAAAGATACGAAATAAAATAATAGCGCATGCCATTGATATCATTATTTATTTGCACTTGCCTGAAGTTGACTGCCAACAAAAAAAGCCATTGAAAGAATACTCTCTCGGATAGAAGTCTTTCTGTGTATCCTATTGTAAGTAATTTGTTAATAGCACATTATCGGGCAGGGATAATAATTGGAAAACAAAATGATCGTTTTGGACAACTGATTATTTATGGATAACCGCTATTATTGCAAAATAAAAACAAATTTAAACATGGTAAAGTTAGCGATTTCACTCCTTTTCGTAGGATTGACACTTACAGGTATGGCGCAGGAAAAAGTCTATCAGGTAGATGAATTATCCGTCATCAATTATGGCGACGGACGGTTACTCTTTCGCCAGTATGACAAAGACAACACTCCGTTGAACGGTTCGCACCGCATTATCGACGGATACAGGTCGGAATATATCCTCGCCGAATTCAAAGACGGAATGTATAATGGCGACTATAAGTATTTTAAAAACAACAGGCTCAAAGAAGAGGGAACATATAAAGAAGGCTGCAAAGACGGAGTTTACAAGGAGTATTATTCGGATGGCGTAGCATTAAAAAAAGAGGCTCCGTTCAAAGAGGGTAAATTGAACGGCATCGTAAAAACCTATTACACCAACGGCAAACTTGAAACGGAGAAAGGGTATGCCATGAGCATAGAGGACGGAGTTGAACGTGATTACGATTATGAAAGCGGGGAAATTACCACGAACCGAAATTACAAGAACGGCGTTTTGCACGGAAGCCAAATTGCGCATTACGGCAGCAATATCGGTGATTTTATTCAGCGCGTCACCTACGAGAACGGAAAAATGACAGGTTCGTTTTCCGAAATCTTCACCGATGGTACAATCAAAAAAACCGGTAAATACAATAAGGACGGCGAAAAGGACGGCGAATGGTTGGAGCGTGACGACTTTCCCAATGATAAGGGTAAGTTCTCAGGCAAGCGTACCTTATACAAAGACGGCGAAATTATAAAGGAGGAGATCATTAAGGATTTTGTAAAGTTCCAGCAAAAAAAGTAATAAGGGAACGCATCCCCGCATCCATATCTGGGTTTCCCCATCGTCGTCCGACGACAAAACAATTCGATTTTTCACCTGCTTTGGCTGCCGATGGCAACGGTTACAAATGATAAGATGACTTTTAAACAAAAAAGATAAAAATTTTCTGCCAAAGATGAAAAAACATGCCAAAAAGTTTTGAAAGCCAATGTTTTTTATTTTACTTTGCCGAGTACAAACTTTTTAATTTACATTTTTATGACAGGCAAGGTTAAATGGTTCGATAGCAAAAAAGGCTACGGATTCATTACGGGAGAGAACGGCAAGGAAATCTTCGTTCATTTCTCGGGTATCGTGACGGACGGTTTCAAGTCGCTCAACGAAGGGCAGGCAGTCGAATTCGAAGTCGGCAGCGGTGCCAAAGGCGAGCAGGCTGTGAACGTAACCGTGGTTGAATAACCCGGCGTCCTCCAAATTCAGGGAATAAGAGCTGTATTTACTCAATATATCCAAGCACTGAATTTTATGTAATTTACGGTGTCCGGAGTTCCGGACACCGTTTTTCTTTGCGGAGCGCAGACCATGCGGCGGGCGGCCGCAGCCCCATCACTCCCCTGCCGGATGGATATGCCCGGTGAAATTGAGGAAATGGCTGCGCCTGTTGAGATCTTTATTGATCCGGACAAAGCACTTGTTCGAACCCTTATACAGCGTCACGATCACCTCCCGGTCCTGCGCGGTTTGGGGGCCTACGATCAAGAGCCGGTACTGCAGGTCGCCGTTGCGCTTGCGTTTGAGCAACGTCATTTCGGCAGCATCGTCCTCGATGTTCAGGGTGCGCCACGTACTGCGGGGAAAGAGGCTGGGTGACAGCCGGATGACGGCATGCGTCCCCTGCATGGAAATGTAACTGTCCGGAGATTGTTTCACCGGGATTTTATCGCCCGGCAGGTAAAATTCATCCCCTTTGATCACGAACATGCGGGCATCGAGCGCCCGGAGCGCCTGCTCGTGCAGGGCGGCCGAGGCGGCGTCCCCGTCAACGGATCGGGGTTCGGGGGCAGAGGCGGATTTGGTTGCCGCACAGCCGGCCAGCACCAATGCCAGCGCCAGGGTGGCGGAATATAAAAAATTCGATACGGTTCTCACGGCGAAACAATCGCAAAGAAGCTTTTTCACGGCAACATTTTTTAGTGAGACATGTTTATTATAAAGTCTACGCTTTATTTTATTCACAATATAATAAATAAAATTGCATCCTGCAAGAGGGCGGGCATTTTTTTGCCCGTTTGAAAAATAAATCGTAATTTTGGGCGGCAATTTAGGTTAATTCAGGTTCAAACATAAAAACCCAATCACAATCATGAAAGAAGCAATCGCAATTCTGACTGGCGGCGGCCCCGCACCCGGTATGAACACCGTGGTAGGCAGCGTCGCAAAGACTTTCCTCCGCAAAGGTTACCGCGTAATCGGCCTGCACGAGGGCTACACGGGGCTCTTCAACCCGTCGCCCCGCATGGTGGACATCGACTACCCCATGGCCGACGGCATCTTCAACCAGGGAGGTTCGTTCCTGCAGATGAGCCGTTTCAAACCCAAGGATTCGGATTTCGAAAACAACTTCAACCTCAAGTTCTTCACCGACAACAACGTCAAGCTGCTCGTGACGGTCGGCGGCGACGACACGGCATCGACCGCGAACCGCATCGCCAAGTTCCTGGAGGCCAAGAAATACCCCATCGCAAACATCCACGTGCCCAAGACCATCGACAACGACCTGCCGCTGCCCAAAGGCACGCCCACGTTCGGTTACGAGTCGGCCAAGGACAAGGGTGCCGTCATCGCACGCGCCGTCTACGTGGACGCCCGCACGAGCGGCAACTGGTTCGTACTGGCTGCCATGGGCCGCAGCGCCGGCCACCTGGCATTCGGCATCGGCGAGGCCTGCCACTACCCGATAATCGTCATCCCCGAGATGTTCGACAAGACGGAAATCACGGTCGAAAAGATCGTGAACCTCGTCATCTCGTCGATCATCAAGCGTAAGATCATGGGCATGGACTACGGCGCCGCCGTCATCTCGGAAGGCGTATTCCACGCACTGAGCGACGAGGAGATCCGCAAGAGCGGCATCCATTTCACCTATGACGAGCACGGGCACCCCGAGCTGGGCAAGGTGTCGAAAGCGCACATCTTCAACGAGATGATCGAGAAAAAGCTCAAGGAGATCGGTCTCAAGGTCAAGAGCCGCCCCGTGGAGCTGGGTTACGAGATCCGTTGCCAGACCCCGATCGCATACGACCTGACGTACTGCTCGGAACTGGGTATCGGCGTACACAAACTCTTTGCCGAGGGCAAGACCGGATGCATGGTCTACGTGGATTCGGAAGGCAACGTCAACCCGCTCTACCTGAAAGACCTGCAAGATCCGACGACGGGCAAGATACCGCCCCGTCTGGTGGACATCAAGTCGGACAAGTTCTCGTCGGTGGTGGACAACATCATCAACGCCATCACGCCTGCGGACTACGAGGCTGCGAAGCAGTATGTCGCAAACCCCGAGGAGTACGACTTCCACAAGATCCTCAACTGGAAATAATCCCGCGCAGGGACATTTTGAAAATCCCCGGAGGCGGAAAGTCTCCGGGGATTTTGCTTTGCAGCGGGAAGCAGCGGGAGGCGGCAGCGGGAGCGGAAACGGAAACGGAAACGGAAACCGGCAGGCTATTTATCGGTTCCGATCCAAGTCCACTTATGCCAGATATACTCCAACGGCCCTTGTTTGTATCTTCCCAGCCACCATTTGCAGAACCGCACCTGCAGCAGGAACACCAGAATCCCGACCAACAGGCTGGCCGTGTATCCGCACCGAGGGGCAAGATAAAGGCCGAACGGGAAATAGACGAAGGCCCCGATAACGGACTGGGATATATAATTGGTAAGGCTCATCCTGCCGTAGAAGCGCAGGCCGGCAACGGCGGCACTGAACTTCCTGCGCTGGTAAAGCAGGATGAACGAAGCGACCAAGACCAGCGTAAAAGCCAGCTTCTGCCACATGTCGAGCGCCGTTCCGGCTGTCTGCCCGACGACTGCACCGTTGTCCGTGACAAGCTCCCTGAGCGTATACAAAGGGGCAAAGGCAATGGCGGAGACGATCAGCGTTTTCACCCAGAAGCGGAGATTCTTTTCGGTGGCGGCGAACAACTGTTTCCTGCCGATATAGAAACCCAGCAGGAACAACCCGGCGGTCTGGACGAAACGCCCGGCGTTTACCGCCCACAACAGACTGGCCTTCTGCCCCAAGGTGACATTGCCCAGGATGAAATCCCCAAAATTCCCGGCTTTCGTGTATTCGGCCACTCGGGCATACATTTCACCGACCCCCAGGTCGGGCAACCGGTGGGCCGGATTCAGCAGGGCGGCTATGCAGTGGTACCATTCGACAGGCTGCAACAGGAAAACGACGGCGGCGGCGAGGATAGCCCCGTCGCCCCAGTTGCGCGTAAAAAACAGGACGAGTCCCGCAACGACGAACAGCAGCAGGACATCCCCGGCCGGGAAAAAAGCCGCGTTCAGGGTTGCGAACCCGGCCAGCAGCACCAGCCGCCACAGGAAACGATAGCCGAAGTCCCCGCCCCGCCGCTTCAGGTTGTCGCTTTGAATGTAGAACGTGAATCCGAACAGGAGGGCGAAAATCGCGTAGGCCTTTCCGGCAAACAGGGTAAAGACGACGTTGAAGACCCCCTGATCCAATGCATTCAGCCAGCCCGGGGAATCGGCAGGATAGACCGGGAAGATAAAATGTTCCAGGTTGTGAACCAGGAGAATAGCCATAACGGCAAAACCCCGTAAAGCATCCACGGCCTCTATGCGCGGGTGCTTGCCGATGAGTTGTTCCGATGAATTATTCATATATTATTTACAATTTGTCCGAGCCTTTTGTGCCGCGGGAGGAGCCGTGTCAGAAAAGCGTCGGTTCGGTCAGCGCGACTCCGGCACGCTGCGGGTGGAGGTTCACGAATTCCAGGCCCCGGCGCAGGGCGCGGGAAACCGTATGGCGCGTGCCGCCGGGCGAACCGTCGTACCAGGCGACGAGCAGCGAGGCATGGTCGACGAGGTAGTTGTTGCGCACGGCATAACACCCCGCACGGTAGACCGGAGACAGGACGACGGCATCGTCAGCCGAAGCCATCGCAGCGCGGTAGCGGGCGCGGTCGGCATGGGAGAAGCGCGCCTCCTGCCCGCCAAAGGGCACTACGGCGACGAGCCGCAGCCCGGGGAGGGAACCGCGCAGTTCGAGCACCGCCTCGGCGGCGGCCAGGTCGAAGCCTACGGCCATGCCGCAGAGGAACGTCCTGAAACCATGGGCATGAAGCCCGCGGATGGCGGCGGCAAGCGCGGCGGCGGCCTCGCCGCAATAGGTACGGTGGCCGGTGAAGGCCACGGTTGTGCAGGGATCGGGGATCATGCTCCCAAAGGTAACAATTTGGCGCGGACTTTGCAACTCGAAGGGCTGAATCAAATAAACACCAACAGCTATGAAAAACACAGGAATCGTCATCGCATCGCTCGTGGGCGGCATGATTATCGGATCGGCCCTCACGATGCTCTTCACGCCCCAGTCGGGTGCGGAACTCCGCAAACAAATCAAAGACCTGATCGGCGACGAAGTCGACAAGGTACGCGAAAAAGTGGACGAAGTGCGCGGCAAGGTCGAGGAGGCACGCTGCAAATGCGAGGAAAAGTAAACATCGCCTGAATGACGTCTCATGGGGATGGATAACAGAAAAACTTCGGGCGGCTCCTTCGTCGCGGCGCTGGTCTTCTTCGTGATGACGGCCTCGATCGCCATCTTCCTGCTGCTTACGGCACTGGTCGTATGGCTGTCGGAGGTGACGGGCTCCTTCATCCTTTCGTCGCTCATCGTCGGGGGATTCTTCGCCGTGCTCGCAGCAGTGATCTACCTGCTCGCCATACGCGAGGGCGTGGAGCGCATCCGCGACCAGGTCGAAACGGTCTACGACGTGGCACGTGCCGCAAAGGAGGGGTACGAGTGGCTCACAGACAAGTTTTTACTGTTTATGAAGCTGCGCGAAATGCGCAAATGAAAAGGGCGGCACACTGGTGCCGCCCTTTTCGCATATAGTGCAATACCTAATACTATTTGCCGAAATAACGCTTGTAGAGGCCTTCGAAACCTTTGCCGTGGCGGGCTTCGTCCTTGGCCATTTCATGTACGGTGTCGTGCACGGCATCGAGGTTCTGCTCCTTGGCCATGCGGGCCAGACGCATTTTGTCCTCGCAGGCGCCGCTCTCGGCGTTCATGCGCTTGTAGAGGTTGGTCTTGGTGTCCCAGACCACCTCGCCGATCAGTTCGGCGAACTTCGAGGCGTGCTCGGCCTCTTCCCATGCGTAACGCTTGTATGCCTCGGCGATCTCGGGATACCCTTCGCGGTCGGCCTGGCGGCTCATCGCAAGGTACATGCCCACCTCGGTGCACTCGCCCATAAAGTGGTTCTGGAGACCTTCCCAAAGCTCCTTGCTGGCGCCCTTGCCGTCACCGATGACATGCTCGGTCACAAATTCGAGGTTGCCCTCCTGCTCCACGACCTCGACGAATTTCTCCTTGCCAACTTTACACATCGGGCACTGGTCGGGTGCCTCGGGGCCTTCGTGAATGTAACCGCATACGGTACAACGCCATTTCTTTGCCATAATCGTAATAATGTTTGAGTGTTAGTTTTTCTGTTTGTGCAGTGCAAAGGTAACGATTAGGCACAAAATCCGGATAAAATCCCGATTGTCTTTTTTTATAGGGCGATAAGCAACGCTTATAGCCGATGTCATGTGCACGCGCGCAGAGGCGGGGAGGGCGGAGAAGAACGGTATGAAGAGCCGGCGGAGAAAGCGGGCCGCCGGGAACGGGACGCCCTACCCTCTCCGGTCGATAACCTCCTCGATATAGGGCACGTCGGTGGAATCCTTCACCAGCACGCGCTTGTCGCTGTCCAGCAGGTAGAGCGACGGAATGGCCGTCAGGTCGTAGGTGCCGTTTTCGCGGACGAGGCAGCCGGCATCGTAGGCGTTGATCCAGCTCGCGGGGATATGGTCGCGGTAGTTCCGCCACTCGGTGAGGTCTTCGTCGGGATAAAGCGCCAGTATTTTGAGGCGGCCGCGCTCGATCATTTCCGAAAGCATGGGCGAGCCGGCGATCTGCTCGCGCAACTGCTTGCACATCGCACAGCCGGGGTTGTTGATGAACAGCAGCGTATATTCGGCCTTCACGCCGTAGAGCGTGCCCGTGGCGCCCGAAGCGAGCGTGTAGCGGAAATCGTTGGCACGCTGCCCGAGGCGGTTCTGCGAGGCCATAGCGAGGTCGTAGGCCGGCCCGATGCGTTCGTATTCGTCGTAATAGGGACTCGCCAGCACGGCCTGCATCACGGGGATGAAGAATTCGTCGTTGCGCAGCGGGGAATTGGGGTCGTGGATCACCTGTTGGGCGAGCATCGTGAAGTAGTCGAGCATCGGGCGCGAGGCGGAGGCGCGGCGCATGAGCGAATCCATCGGCGCGGCGTCGGCCGGACGGTCGGAGATCAGGGCCACCCACCGGGCATAGGCCTCGACCATCTGCACGGTATCGGCCTCGCGGACGAACAGGGTATCGGCGAAATCGAAGCGATCCCAATAGTGCCAGCGCAGGTAGTCGCGCTGCTTCTGGGGCGAGAGGCGCGCCGGCGCGATCGCCGGGAGGAACACACGGGGCTGCGACACGCAGGCCGTCTGCTGCGGCCGAGAACGGCGTCCGCCGCAGGAAGCGGCGAAGATGGACAGGGCCAGGATTAGCGCGATACGGTACATAGGCGTAAAGTTTATGTGCAAATATAGTTTTTTTCGGCAATACGGCCGCTATCGCCCGGGCAAAAAGAGCCTGTACGGCAGATTTGCACGGTAGTTGCAACCTCAATGAGCGTTAAAACCAATTTCAATCAAACCGAATTATGGATGTAAAGAAAACTACCACAAGCACAGGGTTCAAACTGAGTGTCATGACACTCGCGATTATGAACGTGACTGCCGTAGTAAGTCTGCGCGGCCTCCCCGCCGAGGCCGTCTACGGACTTTCATCGGCATTCTACTATCTGTTTGCCGCCATCGTCTTCCTCATCCCGACGGCCATGGTCGCCGCGGAGCTGGCCGCGATGTTCTCCACCAAACAGGGCGGTGTATTCCGCTGGGTCGGCGAGGCGTACGGCGCCCGCACGGGGTTCCTGGCCATCTGGCTGCAATGGATCGAGTCGACGATCTGGTACCCCACCGTACTGACGTTCGGTGCCGTGTCGATCGCCTTCATCGGCATGAACGACGTGCACGACGCGGCGCTGGCCTCGAACAAGGTCTTCACGCTCTGCATGGTGCTGGCAATCTACTGGATCGCCACCTTCATCGCACTCAAGGGCCTGGGATGGGTCGGCAAGATCAGCAAATGGGGCGGTATGATCGGTACGATCATTCCCGCAGGCCTGCTGATCCTGCTGGGCATCATCTACATTTCGACCGGCGGACACAACCACATGGACATGTCGCAGGGTTTCTTCCCCGACCTGTCGAAATTCGACAACCTGGTGCTGGCCAGCAGTATCTTCCTGTTCTATGCGGGTATGGAGATGATGGGTATACACGTCATGGACGTGAAGAACCCGTCGCGGAACTACCCCAAGGCCATCATCATCGGTTCGCTCGTAACGGTCTGCATCTTCGTGCTGGGTACTTTCTCGCTGGGCTTCATCATCCCGGCCAAGGACATCAGCCTCACGCAGTCGCTGCTGGTGGGCTTCGACAACTATTTCCACTACCTGCATATGTCGTGGGCGGGCCCGATCATCGCCATCGCCCTGATGTTCGGCGTGCTGGCCGGCGTGCTGACCTGGGTGGCCGGCCCTTCGAAGGGTATCTTCGCCGTGGGTAAGGCGGGTTACCTGCCCCCGTTCTTCCAGAAGACCAACAAGAACGGCGTACAGAAGAATATCCTGCTCATCCAGGGCTGCGTCGTGACGCTGCTGGCGCTGCTGTTCGTCGTGATGCCCTCGGTGCAGTCGTTCTACCAGATACTTTCGCAGCTGACCGTACTGCTGTACCTGATCATGTACATGCTGATGTTCTCGGCGGCGATCGTGCTGCGCTACAAGATGAAGAACACCGACCGCCCGTTCCGCCTGGGCAAGGGCAACGGCCTGATGTGGTTCCTGGGCTGTCTGGGTTTCTGCGGAGCCCTGCTGGCCTTCGTCCTGAGCTTCGTACCGCCCAGCCAGATCTCGACCGGCAGCAACACCGTTTGGTTCTCGGTGCTCATCATCGGTTGCGTGGTAGTCGTGGGCGCCCCGTTCGTGATCTACGCCATGCGCAAACCGTCGTGGAAAGACCCCGAGGCCGCGGCCGACTTCGCCCCGTTCCACTGGGAGCAGCAGCCCGTCGTAGCGGCTCCGGTACATACCAACGCTCCCGAACCGATGGCGAAACCTTCGGATACGGAACTTCACAACAAATAAATCGGTAAATACATCAGACAATGATCCAGAAAATCGACAACGCAACGGTTCGCGAGGCCGTACAGCAGGCCTACGAGCGCTGCAAGAACGAAACGGGCGGCAAGAACGCCGACTATATCCCCTACCTGGCCAACGTACCGTCGACCCTCTTCGGCATCGCGGCCTGCCTGCCCGACGGGGAGGTGATCGCCGTGGGCGACACCGATTACAAATTCGGCATCGAATCGGTATCGAAAGTCCCGACGGCCATCCTGGCGATGAACCAGTACAGCGCACAGGAGGTGCTGACGAAGATCGGCGCCGATGCGACGGGGCTGCCTTTCAATTCGATCATGGCGATCCTGCTCGAAAACGACCATCCCTCGACGCCGCTGGTGAATGCCGGGGCGATCAGCGCCTGCTCGATGGTGCAGCCCGTAGGCGACAGCGACGGCAAATGGAAGGCGATCACGGGCTTCATCGAAGGGCTCGCAGGCTCGCAGGTCGAGGTGATCGACGAGTTGTACAAGTCGGAGACGGCGACCAACTTCAACAACAAGTCGATCGCATGGCTGCTGAAGAATTACAACCGCATCTACGACGACCCGGACATGGCGCTGGACATCTACACGCGCCAGTGTTCGATCGGCGTGACGGCCAAGCAGCTCGCCACGATGGCGGCGACGATCGCCAACGGAGGCAAGAACCCCGTGACCAAACAACAGGTCTTCAAGCCCGAGCTGTCGCCCAAAATCGCCTCGATGATGGCGACCGTGGGTTTCTACGAGCACACGGGCGACTGGCTCTTCACGACGGGGCTCCCGGCCAAGACGGGCGTGGGCGGCGGCATCATGGGCGTCGTCCCGGGCGTGATGGGTGTAGCGGCCTTCGCCCCGCCGCTCGACGAGGCCGGCAACTCGGTCAAGGCACAGAAGGCGCTGGCCTACATCGCCGGGCACCTCAACCTCAATATTTTCGGCACCACGCGCTGCGTGATGGCCGAGAAGGAAGCTGCGCAGGCGTAGGCCTGCAACGGCAACTGGGCAAAAGGCCTGCGCATGACGTGCGCAGGCCTTTTCCATTGCGGGATGCACCGGGAGGCAAAAACAGGGGGGGGGCGAAAAAAACGGGTACGGCCGGACGAACAATAGTGACGCTGTTCAGGGGAGAAGAATTCATCGCCCGAACCGTACCCGGAGGCGGCATACGGCCTGCGGCCTGCGAAAAAAAGCAAGGGCGCAGGTGCAAACTCCCCCACTGGTCTCGCGAACCGTTTCTGGAAGTTGCCCTTACGCCCAAGCCGTCCCGGCACGAGGCCGGGACATAGCAAAGGTTTCAGACAATATTTACACCACGCATAAACCTGTCATAGCAACAGTCGGAAGTTTGTTAACGGCGTAAAGGTTGTCTTAACCTTATGGTATGTCGTTACGGCGATGCCGTATTGTTCTGCAAAGTTAGCATAATTTCTGTATTCTGAATTTTACTGGTACAAATATAAGTAAATTACTTAATACTTAAACATGTTTAAGTGCAAAAAATCGACTTATTCCATTTTTTTGTAAAATGGAACGGAAAAAACAACGCCGCGACGAAGAATTGCTTCAAAAAATCATTCTGCGGGTGAAGGAACTAAGGCACATGCACAACCACCAATCGCAGGAGCAGTTGGCCGAAGCGACCGAGCTGGGAATTGCACAACTCGAATCCGGCAAGAATTTCCCGAATCTGACGACTATTTCGATTATTTGCAAGTTTTACAATATTACCCTCGACGAATTTTTCGCCCCGCTCCATTACCCGCCGAAAGAAAAATAAACCCCTCGGGGGCTTCGGCGGCGGCTATCGCCGGGGCAAACCCGATAAGCGGCAAACAAATAACCGGCAAACAGATAACCGAAAAACAGATAAACAGCAATCAAGAACCGGCGGCAACAATCGGCAACGGACAACGTACAAAAAAAAAGGTTCCGCTTTTGCGGAACCTTTTTACATACTGAAATACGGCACCTTACTCCGCCTCTTCGGCAACGGCGCGGAACAGCGCGACGTCTTCGAGCGTGGAGTTCATGACGTAGGTATAGGCCTCCGAGATCTTACCCTCGGCAAGTTTGCAGAAGATTTTCGCCGAATCGGCATACTCCTCCGAATCGCCGGCCTGACGGGCCAGCAGGTAGGTGATGATGATATGGCCGGCGGTCTCGACCAGACGGCGTGCGTGGAAATCCTTGAAGCCGCAAAGTTCCTTGTCCCCGGCTTCGACATGGGCGGTCATTTCCGAGAACTTCGCGGTCAGCTCCTTCAGCTTCGCAACGACGGGCTGCATGGGCTGGTTGTATTCGGCGGCAGCGTAACGCTCGATCTGCTCCATGAAGGTGCCCTTGGTCACGGCGTTGATCGCCGCCACGACCTGCAGCTGCGAAGTACCCTCGTAGATATTCATGATACGTGCGTCGCGGTAGAGGCGCTCGCAGGGATAGTCCTTCATGAAGCCCGAGCCGCCGTGGATCTGGATGGCGTCGTAGGCCTGCTGGTTGGCGTACTCCGACGAGAAGAGCTTGACGAGCGGCGTGAAGCCGTCGGCCAGGCGGTTGTAGAACTTCATCTCCTGACGCTCATCACCTTCGAGCGGACGCTCGTGCGCGATATGGCCGTACTGCTTGTAGACCTCGACGAAGCGCGTCGTCTCGTACAACAGCGCACGGACACCCTGCAACTTGGCCTTCATGTTGGAGAGCATCTCCGCAACGGCCGCGAAGCGGATGATCGGCTTGCCGAACTGCTCGCGCTCCTGGGCGTATTTCAGCGCCTCGCGGTAGGCGGCTTCACACAAGCCCACCGACTGCGCACCGATACCCAGGCGGGCGGCGTTCATCAGCGACATCACGTATTTGATAAGGCCCATCTTGCGGTCGCCGACCAGCTGCGCGGGGGCGTTGGTGAAGACCAGCTCGCACGTCGGAGAGCCCTTGATACCCATTTTGTTCTCGATACGGCGTACCTTCACGCCGCCGTCGCGCTTGTCATAGACGAGCATCGACAGCCCGCGGGCGTCGGTGGTACCCTCTTCAGTACGCGCCAGCACGAGCGAAACGTCGCCGTCGCCGTTGGTGATGAAGCGCTTGACGCCGTTCAGCAGCCAGGTCTGCTTCTCCTCGGACCACGTAGCCTTGAGCATCACGGCGCCCAGGTCGGAACCCGCATCCGGTTCGGTGAGATCCATGGCGCAGGTAGCGCCCGCGGAAACCCACGGCAGGTATTTGGCCTTGAGCTCCTCCGAGGCGAACTCGTTGAGCGTCTCTGCACAGTCCTGCAAACCCCAGATGTTCTCGAAGCCGGCATCGGCGCGGGCAACCATCTCGTTGGCCATCACGAAGCAGACCAGCGGGAAATTCAGGCCGTCGTACTTGCGGGGCAGCGTAAGGCCGCTCAGGCCCGCGTCGACGATGGCCTTCATGTTCTGAACCGTGCCCGCAGCGTACTCCACGTGGTCGTTCACGACGCGGGGGCCTTCGTGATCCACGCCCTCGGCATTCGGAGCGATGACCTCGCCGCAGACTTCACCGGCGATCTCCAGCACGCGGCGGTAGGAGTCCATGGCGTCTTCGAAATCCTGCGGCGCGAAATCGTAGAGGTCTTTCTCGGCGAAGCCGCGCTCTTTCAGCTCCACGATCTTGCGCATCATCGGATGCTGGAGGTGGAACTGCAAATCCTTATTGTCTGAAAAGAAATTAGCCATTACTTCGAATTTTGTTTGTAGTACTTAATCATCTTGGGGATCACCTCGTTGACGTCGCCCGTGATGGCGTAGTCGGCAATCTTGTTGATCGGGGCTTCGGGGTCGGTGTTGATCGAAATGACCATGGCCGAGCCGTCCATGCCGGCCGTATGCTGGATCTGCCCCGAGATACCGCAGGCGATGTAGAGTTTGGGGCGTACCGTCACACCGGTCTGCCCTACCTGGCGCGCATGGTCTGCGAACCCGGCGTCGACGGCTGCGCGGCTCGCGCCCACCTCGGCACCCAGCACGTCGGCCAGCTCGAACACCAGGTCGAAATTCTCCTTCGACCCCATGCCGTAACCGCCCGCGACGATGACGCCGGCACCCTTGATGTCGATCTTGCTCTCGGCAATCTCACGGTCGATGATCTTCACCGCGAGGTCTGCGTCCTTCACGAATTTCTGCCACTGGATCTTCTTCACCTCGCCGGCACCCGGCTTGGCGGCATATTCGCGGCGCATAACGCCTTCGCGGACGGTGGCCATCTGCGGACGGTTGTCGGGGTTGACGATCGTGGCGATGATGTTGCCGCCGAAGGCGGGGCGGATCTGGTAGAGCAGGTCTTTGTACTCCCTGCCGCTCTTGGCGTCTTTGTGGTCGCCGATCACCAGCTGCGTACAGTCGGCCGTAAGGCCGCTGTAAAGCGCCGACGACACGCGCGGCGCGAAATCGCGGCCGTTGCACGTCGCGCCGAACAGCACGATCTGGGGTTTCTCCTGCTCGATCAGGCCGCACATGACGGCCGTATGGGGCAGCGTACGGAACGGTGCGAACACCTTGTCGTCGGCGATCCATACGGTATCGGCGCCGTATTTGGCGAGCTCGTGCTCGATGCCGGCGAGGTTCTCGCCCAGCACCACGGCTTCGAGTTTCACGCCCAGCGTCGTGGCCAGTTCGCGGCCCTTGGTCATCAGTTCGAGGCACACCTCGGCGGCCTTGCCGCCCTCGTTCTCGATATATACGAATATGTTGTTCATCTCCTATGCACGTATTAACCGAGCGTGTGGCTCGCGATAAGTTCGACCATCAGTGAATTGATATCCTCGTCGGCAGCAGTGAGCTTCTTGGCCTCCTTGGCCTGGAAAACCACGTTCTCGATCTTCTTGACCTTCGTGGGCGAACCCTGAAGGCCGAGCTGCTGCGGGTCGGGATCGACGTCGGCGGCAGCCCACTCGACGATCTGCAGGTAGGGCTTGGCGGCGGCGCGCCGTGCGGCTTCCGATTCGGGCGCCGCGGCGATTTCAGACCCCGAGAGGGCGAATTTGTAGGTCATCACGCGCTTGGCGTTGCGCGGACGGCACTCGGGAGCCGAGGCATTGACCGTAATGACAGCCGGGACGGGGCACTCGACGGTTTCGGTACCGCAGTTCAGGCGGCGCCGGATAACCAGCGTGCTGTCCTTGATGTCGAGGATCTCTTCGGCATAAGTAACCTGCGGCAGGCCGAGTTTCTCAGCCACCTGGGGGCCGACCTGCGCCGTATCGCCGTCGATGGCCTGGCGGCCGGCGAAAATGATGTCGGGGCGGATCTTTTTCAGGGCGCACGACAAGGCGTACGACGTGGCGAGCGTGTCCGAACCGGCGAATTCGCGGCCGGAGAGCAGGTAACCGCCGTCGGCGCCGCGGAACATCGCGTCGCGGATGATGTCGGCGGCACGCTGGGGCCCCATCGTCAGGATATGAACCGTCGAAGCGTCGGTGCGGTCTTTAAGCGCGAGCGCCATTTCGAGCGCATTGAGATCTTCGGGATTGAAGATGGCCGGCAGCGCCGCACGGTTGACCGTCCCTTCGGGGGTCATCGCATCCTTACCCACGTTGCGGGTATCGGGCACCTGCTTTGCCAATACAACAATTTTCAGCTGTTTTTTCATAGTAGGTATTTATGGTTAATAGCTATCTTACGATGGTTTCGCCGCGGTCGGGGCCGACGGAGATGATCTTCACCGGAACACCCGTCTCGCGTTCGATGAACTCGACATAGGCCTTGAATTCCGCGGGGAAGTCCTCGTAGCGGGTGAAGGCGCGCAGGTCGCATTTCCACCCCGGGAACTCGCGGTAGACGGGTTTCAGGTCGTCGCCAACCTCATAGGGGAAATACGACGTACGTTTGCCGCCGATCTCGTATTCGGTGGCGACGCGGATGGTCTCGAAATCGTTCATGACGTCGGACTTCATCATGATGAGCTGCGTCACGCCGTTAATCATGATCGAATACCTGAGCGCCACCATGTCGAGCCATCCGCAACGGCGCTCGCGCCCCGTGACGGCTCCGTACTCATGACCGATGTCGCGCAGCCGGGCACCCGTTTCGTCGAACAGCTCCGTGGGGAACGGGCCGCTGCCGACGCGTGTGCAGTAGGCCTTGAAGATACCGTAGACCTCGCCGATGCGGTTCGGGGCGATGCCCAGCCCGATGCAGGCGCCGGCGCAGACGGTATTCGACGAGGTGACGAACGGATAGGAACCGAAATCCACGTCGAGCAGCGTCCCCTGCGCGCCTTCGGCCAGGATGCTCTTGTCCGCGGCGAGGCACTCGTTGACGAAATACTCGCTGTCGATGATGTTGAAACGACGCAGGTACTCGACCGCCGCAAACCACTTCTGTTCCAACTCGGTGATGTCGTACTCGCAGGCCAGGCTGCGCAGGATCTTCTCGTGGCGAGCCTTGGCGCGGGCGTATATCTTTTCGAAATCGGCGCTCAGCACATCGCCCACGCGCATGCCGTTGCGGCTGACCTTGTCGGTATAGGTCGGGCCGATGCCCTTGCCGGTGGTGCCGATCCTGGCGCTGCCCTTGGCCGCCTCGTACGCAGCGTCGAGGATGCGGTGCGTGGGCAGGATGAGGTGGGCCTTCTTCGAAATGCAGAGCTGCTTGGTGAGGTCGTGGCCGCTGGCCGCGAGCGCTTCGGCCTCTTCACGGAAAAGGACGGCGTCGATCACCACACCGTTACCGATGATATTGGTCTTACCGCCCTGGAATATGCCCGAAGGGATCGAGCGGAGCACGTATTTCTCGCCGTTGAATTCCAATGTATGACCGGCATTGGGGCCGCCCTGGAAGCGGGCTACGACCTGGTAGCCAGGCGTCAGCACATCCACAACTTTTCCCTTGCCCTCGTCACCCCATTGCAGGCCGAGGATAACGTCAACTTTTTTCATTGTATCCGGTAATATTTATGGCGCAAAAGACATTTTTTGCACCCAAAGGTAAGAATTATTATCCGAAATACCCAACCCGCGGCGGCGACTTTTCAACAATGTATCAGAAATAAGCGTGCCGCAAACCCGCTGCGGAAGGCAAATGACAGTGCCGGGGGGGGGCAGCAGCAAACAACGCAGCAACCGACAGGAAGCGATGCGGGCAGGTGACGGGAAGCGACGCGGGCAGTCAGCGGAAAACGATGCGGGGGGGGGCGGTCAGCGGACGACCACCTCGGTCGGCCCGTTGCGGTCGACGCCCTGCGAAGCGAGGCAATAGACGGTCGTAAGGAAAGGATTGTCGCGCGTGTCGGCCTGCAACTGCCCCGAGCAGGGGGTCAGGTCGAGCGTCACCAGCAGGTTGCCGCGGCAATCGAGCGAGCGCAGGGAAGAGTTGGATTTCAGGTCGAGGCGTGCGAGCAGGTTTTCGGCACAGTCCAACTGCGTAAGCCCGCGCAGGCCGTCGATGTCGAGCGACGTGATTTCGTTGTCGCCGCAATCGAGCTTTTGCAGGTCGGGGCATTTGCGCAGGTCGAGCCGCGTGAGATTATTGCCGCTGCAATCGAGCTCGCGCAGGCGGGAAAACTCGCCGATCTCCCACATCGCGGAGATGTTGCGGCCGGAGCAATCCATCACCAGGACGCGCTGCGCCTCGTAGCGCGAAATGCGTCCGTCGTGATCCAAATCGAACATTCCGAGACAGAATCGTTCGAAGGCGGGATCTGCGAAGGTGATATAAATACGCTTGTTCTTATCATCCTGCTCGTTCTCAGCAAGGCCGCAGGCCGTGAACAGCAACAGAGCGAGAACAGGGATAAAGCGCAGCATGGCCGGATCAGATATTCACGTCGTCGTCGGAGTCGCCGCCGCCGTCGTCGGAATTGGCGTCGTCCTGGATTTCGTCGGCGCCCTTGATTTCGTCGTCGTAGTAATCCTTGTCGTCCTCCTCCTGCGCATTGTCGTCGATCTTCACGTCGATCTTCACCATATAGGCGATCTCGTCGGTATCGAACGGCACGGCATAGAAAAAATCGCCGTTGGGTTTGTCCACGCGCATCATCGCTTCGGTGAACCCCAGCGGGTATTTTTCCTTTACGGCATCCTGCAGTTCGGGAGTCAAGTTGTGAAAGCTCGTTACGATATGTTTCTTCGTCGTATTCTGTTTAGCCATAGTAATGCTTGGAAATTTTCTGCAATTATAAGCAAAATTTACATATCGCACCACATCCGTAATTTTTTTTTGCATTTTTTTTGAATTTGCAGGATGTTATAAACAAAATACGTACCTTTACGCAGGTTATACTTATATTATGATACGCGAGAGAGTCGAAGAGCTGCGGCGGCAGCTCGAGTACCATAACTTCAGATATTACGTCGAAAACGCCCCTGAGATCTCCGACTTCGAATTCGACACGATGATGCGCGAATTGCAGGATCTGGAACGGGCGCACCCCGAACTGTCCGACCCCAATTCGCCCTCGGTGCGTGTCGGGAGCGACATCACGTCGGAGTTCCGGAGCGTAAAGCACCGGTTCCCGATGCTTTCGCTCGGCAACACCTATTCGCTCGACGAACTGCATGAATTCATCGCCCGCATCGAAAAGGAGGCAGGGCCAACGGAGTTCGTCTGCGAACTGAAATTCGACGGCACGGCCATATCGCTCACCTACGAGGACGGGCGGCTGCTGCGTGCCGTGACGCGCGGCGACGGCACGCAGGGCGACGACGTGACGGCCAACGTACGTACGGTGCGCACGGTTCCCCTGCGCCTGAGGGGCGACGACTGGCCGCCCTACTTCGAAATACGGGGCGAGATCCTGATGCCCTACGCCTCGTTCGACAAAATCAACGCCGAGCGCGAGGCGGCCGGGGAGACGCTCTTCGCAAACCCGCGCAACGCCGCGGCGGGGACGCTCAAGCAGCAGGCGTCGTCGGTGGTCGCACGCCGCGGCCTGGACTGCACGCTCTACCAGTTGGCGGGCGACGACCTGCCCTTCACGAACCACTGGGAAAGCCTGCAGAAAGCCCGCGAGTGGGGATTCAAAGTCTCGGACGCGGCGCGCATATGCCGCACTGCGGAGCAGATCGACGCCTACATCGCGCATTGGGACGAGGGGCGCCATGCCCTGCCCTTCCCGACCGACGGCGTGGTGATCAAGGTCAACGACTTCGCCGTAAGGCGGCAGCTGGGATTCACGGCCAAGGCCCCGAAATGGGCCGTGGCCTACAAGTTCAAGGCCGAGCAGGCGCTCACGCGGCTGGACAGCGTGTCGTTCCAGGTGGGACGCACGGGGGCCATAACGCCTGTGGCGAACCTCGAACCGGTGCTGCTGGCCGGGACGACCGTGCGGCGTGCGACGCTGCACAACGCCGAGCAGATGGCCCTGCTGGACATCCGCCCGGGCGACATGGTATACGTCGAGAAGGGCGGCGAGATCATCCCCAAGATCACGGGGGTAGACCTCTCGCAGCGGCCTGCGGACAGCAAACCGTTCGAATACATCACCGTATGCCCCGAATGCGGCACTCCGCTGGTGCGCTACGAGGGCGAGGCGAAGCACTACTGCCCCAACCAGGGGGGATGCCCGCCGCAGATCGTCGGCCGCATCATCCATTTCATCCGCCGCAAGGCGATGGACATCGAAGGGCTGGGCGAGGAGACCGTGGAACTGCTCTATGAAAACGGGCTGGTGCACGACGTGGCCGACCTCTACGACCTGAAGGCCGGACAGCTGGCGGAATTGCCGCGGCTGGGCGAGAAGTCGGCCGACAACATCATACGCAGCATCCGCGGATCGGTCGAGGTGCCCTTCCGCCGCGTGCTGTTCGGACTCGGCATCCGCTTCGTGGGCGAGACGACGGCCAAATACCTCGCGGAGCATTTCCGCTCGCTCGACGCCGTGATGCGGGCCACGCGCGAGGAGCTGACCCAGGCCGACGAGGTGGGCGGGCGCATCGCCGACGCGATCATCGAGTATTTCGCCGACGAGCAGAACCACGCCATCATCCGCCGCCTGCGTGCCGCGGGGCTGAAGTTCGAGGAGGAGGCGCGGGAGCTGGCGTCGGAGTCGCTCGCAGGCCGCAGTTTCGTGGTGTCGGGCAAGTTCTCGCGCAGCCGCGACGAAATGAAGGAGCTGATCGAAATGCACGGGGGCAGGAACCTCGCGGCCGTATCGGCCAACGTCGATTACATCGTGGCGGGCGACAACATGGGCCCGGCGAAGCTCAGGAAAGCCGAGAAGCTGGGCGTGAAGATCATTTCCGAAGAGGAGTTCATCGCCATGGTCGGCGGGCAGGAAGCCCCGGCGGCAAACGGGACGGAAGCCGACAGCGCAACAACGGCAAATACCAGAGGTAGGAACAATGGCGCCCCGGCCGCGACGGAAAGCGGGGACGGCGAACCCGTCCAACAAGGCGAGTTGTTCTGAGCCCCGCGGAAAAGGAATACGCATAAAAAACTACATAATGCCAAACAGAATCATATGATACGACACAAGCTCTGCGGCGTGGGGGCCGCCATGATAACCCCCTTTACACCCGAAGGAAAAGTCGACTATCAGGCGCTGGCACGCATGATCGACTATGTGATCGAAGGCGGCGTGGACTACATCGTGGCGCTGGGCACCACGGCCGAGACGCCGACGCTCTACATGCCCGAGCGCGCCGTGATAGCCATGTTCATCACCAACCACATCGCGGGGCGCGTACCGCTGGTGATGGGCTGCGGCGGCAACTCGACGTCGGAGGTACTGGATCAGCTGCGCGAATTCGACCTGCGGGGCGCCGACGCCATCCTGAGCGTTACGCCCTACTACAACAAGCCCTCGCAAGAGGGGCTCTACCAGCATTTCCGCACCGTATCGGAGCACTCGCCGCTGCCGGTGATCCTCTACAACATCCCGGGACGCTCGGGCGTCAACATGACGGCCGAGACGACGCTGCGGCTGGCTCGCGGGATGAAGAACGTGATCGGCATCAAGGAGGCATCGGGCGACATCGAACAGATGCAGCACATCCTCGACCGGCGCCCCGAAGGGTTCATCGTGCTGTCGGGCGACGACGGCATGACGCTCGAGCTGATGCGCCGCGGCGGCGACGGCGTGATCTCGGTGGCCGCGAACGCTTTTCCCAAGCGGTTCATGGAGTGTGTGAACTACGCCAAGGCCGGGGAGTTCGACCGTGCGGAAAAGGCATACGAATGCCTCGCCGAAGCGGTGCACGCCCTGTTCGAAGAGGGCAACCCCGTTGGGGTGAAGTGCGCACTGGCCGAAATGGGCATAATCGGCCCGACGATGCGGCTGCCGCTCGTCGAAGGTTCGGGGGCGCTGCGCGAAAAGTTCCGCAAACTGATCGCGGAATACGATTTGCGCTGATTTGAGCGTTAGTGCCTAAAATACGGACAAAACACGGATATGAAAAATTTACTGCTGACATTGCTCCTGCTCCCGGCGCTGGCCGCGGCGAAAGTCCCCGTCGAGGAGGACATCGTCGCCAAGACGTCCGACCCCGATTCGCCGTTCTACTACACTTCGCTGATGATGCGCTACAACGCGGGCGACGAGACGCTCACCGACGAGGATTACCACTACCTCTACTACGGCTACGCCCACCAGGAGAGCTACAAACCGATGGAGGCGAACCCCGACCTGGACAAGCTGCTGATGTTGGCATCGGGGCTCGACCCCGACAACCCGCTGGCCGAAACGCTCGACGCGATGCTCTACGTGGGCGAAGATGCGCTCGCCCGCGACCCGTTCAGCCCCAAGATCCTGAACCTGATGGCCTATGCCCACGGGGCGCTGGGCAACAAGCTGCAGGAGAAGATGTATTACAACAAGGTGAAGGGGGTGCTCCGCGCGATCGAGGATTCGGGGGATGCCCTCACGCAGAAGACCCCGCGCCATATCCTGATGTTCGACCATGCGCTCGACGTGATGGCATCGGAGGGTTACACCTACGGCAAGAGCCGCATCATCAGCCGTACGGTGGAATTCATCCCCTTCACGGCGCCCCGGATGGTCGGCGACAAGAAACGCAAAGGGCTCTATTACGACTTCGGCCGCGTATACTGGAACAAGCCCGAAGGATATACCTATAAACGTGACCGCACATGGCAATTCAACAACCTAAAACCCCGTACCTACAAATAATCCGGCGCACGCTGAGCCTGCTGCTGGCAGTGACGCTGCTCGCCGGGTGCGAAAAAACAGAGGAACGCGCAGGGCTGACCACGACGCAGGACGAAGTGGTATTGCGCAGCACGGCGGGTTCGGAGGCGGCATTCACGGTGTCGTCGACCGAAGCGTGGTCGCTCACCACCACGGGAAGCGGCTTCGACGTCTCCCCTACCCAAGGCGGCCGCGGGGAGACGACGGTAACGGTGAGGGCGCAGGACGACAATACGACGCCCCGGCGCAAGGCGCTGGGCAGCATGGCGCTGCGCCTGTCGTCGGGAAGGGCCGAGGCCACGGTCACCGTAGTGCAGAGCCCGACCGTCGCACCCCAGACGGTCGTCATGTACCTGCCGTGGTCGGGGAACCTGTACACGCATTTCCTCCAGAACATCGAGGACGTGAAGAAAGCCGTGGCAGGAAACATCCTGCATGACAGCCGCCTGCTGCTGTTCCTACAAACGAGCACGACGAAAGGTACGCTCAGTGAGCTGTACTACGACAACGGAGAGTGCCGCGAAACGGAACTGCGCACGTACGAAGACCTCAACGTGACGCAGGCCGAGACCATCACCGGGATTTTCGACTACATCAAGCAGACCGCACCCGCCGAACGCTATGGCATCACGATCGGGTCGCACGGCATGGCGTGGATCCCCGCATCGGGCTCGGGCCGGAGCGCTGCCGACGCGAAGGCCGGCACGGAACCGACGGCGACAACCGTCCCCGAGAAATGGCACTGGGAATACGTTTCGCCCGACGGGCAGTTCACCCGCTGGTTCGGCGACGGCGGTTCGCGGTGTACCAACACGACGACCTTCGCCGAGGCGATAACGGCCGCAGGAATCCGGTTCGAATACATCCTCTTCGACGACTGTTTCATGTCGTCGATCGAGGTGGCGTACGACCTGCGCAAAATCACCAGGCACCTGATCGCCTCGCCCTGCGAGGTGATGGCCTACGGTTATCCTTACGACCTGGTGATGCCCTACCTGTTCACCGACGGCGGCACGGGATACGACCTGGACGGCGTATGCCGGAGTTTCTACGAATTCTACGAGCAATACGAGCCCCCGAACTATAACTGCGGGGCGATCGCCGTGACGGTATGCGACCAGGTGGAACAGATGGCAGAAGTCATGCGCCTCATCAACAATGCATCGCCCGCGTACATCCCCGACCCGGAGAAACCGTTGCAGCAATACGAGTACCTCTATGCCCCGACGCGGTTCTACGACCTGGCGGATTACGTCTACCAACTGTGCGACGACACCGCCCTGCTAAAGGAATTCGACGAACAGCTCGCACGCACCGTCCCCGAACGCTACCGGCTGCATACGGAGTATTTCTATTCGGGCGGCAAGCGGCCGATCACGACCTATTCGGGCATTTCGACCAGCGCGCCGAGCACGAGCGGGATCGTGGTGAACAATATCCGGGACACAGGCTGGTACAAGGCGACGCACTGACAAGGCGGGCAGGCAGTATTTGCCCGGCAGCATGGCGGCCTGAAGACAGCAGCAGAAAGACAGCAGCCGGAAGACAGCAGCCGGGAGATAGCAGCCGGGAGACAGCGGCCGACGGGTGCAGCTGGCATAGCGGCAACAGGTACGGCGGCAACAGGCACGGCCCGTCACCATACGCTTCCGCCGCGTGGGTGCCGTGGTTTTCCGGGCGCACCGGAATCGCCGCCATACCACAGGAATGCGGGGACATCCCGCAACCACCCGGATATGCCGGGATTATTGCTGTTAAAACAGAAGGAGGCTCCCTCGACAGGAGCCTCCTTCTGATTGTACCCTCTTATCCCTCCGGACAAAGACCGGATGCAGGGACTTATTCGTACTGGCCGGACTTGAGCCGTTCGACCTCCTCGCGGGAGAGGAAACGCCAGGCTCCGCGCTTGAGGTTCTTCTTGGTCAGGCCGGCGTAGTAGACACGGTCGAGCTTGGTGACCGTGTAACCCAGGAATTCGAAAATACGGCGCACGATACGGTTGCGGCCGGAGTGTATCTCGATGCCGATCTCCTGTTTGTTCTCCTTGACATAGGAAATTTCGTCGGCGAAGATTTCGCCGTCTTCGAGCGTGATGCCCTCGGCGATGCGATCCATATCGGCACGCGCCAGGGGCTTGTCGAGCGTCACCTGGTAGATTTTCTTTTTCAGGTACGAGGGGTGCGTGAGCTGCTTCGTAAGGTCGCCGTCGTTGGTGAAAAGCAGCAACCCGAGGCTGTTCTTGTCCAGACGGCCTACGGGGTAGATGCGCTCCGTGCAGGCACCTTCGACCAGATCCATGACGGTCTTGCCGGCATGGGGGTCGTCGAGCGACGTGACATAACCCTTGGGCTTGTTGAGCACGAGGTAGACCTTCTTCTCGCCCTGCACGCGGCTGTCGTTGAATTTCACCTCGTCGGTGGGAAGCACCTTGGTGCCCAGCTGGGTGACGATCTGGCCGTTGACCGTGACCAGGCCCGCGGTGATGAAATCGTCGGCCTCGCGGCGCGAGCAGAGGCCCGACTGCGCGAGAAAACGGTTCAGGCGCATTTCGCCGACCTGCTTTTCGGGCGTGAATTTCGGGTAGGAAGCCGGTTTGTCGTCGTGCTTCCTCGGCCCCGGCTTATAGGGTTTGTCGCCGAATTTACGGTCGCCGTATTTCTTATCCCCGAACTTGCGTTCACCGTAGGCGGGCTTGTCGCCATACTGGCGGCGCGGTTTGTCACCGTCGCGGTGCTCGTAGCGGGGCTTGTCGCCGAATTTGCGCTCGCCATAGGCAGGCTTGTCGCCGAACTTGCGTTCGCCGTAGGCGGGCTTGTCGCCGTACTGGCGGCGCGGTTTGTCGCCGTCGCGGTTTTCGTAGCGGGGTTTATCGCCGAAACTACGTTCGCCGTAAGCAGGCTTGTCGCCGTACTGGCGGCGCGGTTTGTCGCCGTCGCGGTGCTCGTAACGGGGTTTATCGCCGGACTTACGCTCGCCGTAAGCCGGTTTGTCGCCGAACTGGCGGCGCGGTTTGTCAAATGCAGGGCGGTTGTCCGCCGTGAAATGGGGATTGTAGGAGGCCCGCTCACGGGGCCCCTCGCTGGACGGTTGCTCCGAATCGGCAGCATCACGCTGTAAACGCGGGCGACGCTCGACACGCTCCGCCGTAGCAGTCACGGTACGCTGGCGCTTGTCGCGTCCGAAACGCGAAAGTACCGTGGTCGAGTCGTTTTTGTTGTCTTTCATACGTATTTGAATGAGTTTGTGGGGCAAAGGTAATCCATTTTTCCGGATTACGGCATATTGCAGACCCGATTTGGCGATAAAAGACAGGGGCCGTTACAAATTCGCCGCTTTTGCCTTATCTTTGCACCCGTAAACGACGTCCGGCAGGGGTTGCCGGACATCCCCGCCCCGCACCTATGAACATGAACCGCGAAATACTGCGCATCGCGCTCCCGAATATCGTTTCGAACATCACCGTGCCGCTGATGGGAATCGTGTCGACGGCCATCGCCGGGCACTGGGGCGCGGATTCGGCGGCGACGATCGGCGCACTGGCCATCGGGGTGTCGATCTTCAACTTCATCTACTGGAACTGCTCGTTCGTGCGCATGGGAACCAGCGGACTCACGGCACAGGCGTTCGGCGCAGGGAATTTCCACGAATGCACCAACATGCTCGTAAGGGCGATGGTCGTGGCGGCAGGCATGGGATTGCTGATGCTCGCCCTGCAATACCCGCTGGGCGAGCTGGCCCTGTGGGGACTGAACGGCAACGAAATGACGCGCGAATATTTCTACGCCCGCATCTGGGCCGTACCGGCTGGCATCCTCCTGTTCGGGTTCAACGGCTGGTTCACGGGTATGCAGAATGCCATGATACCGATGTTCACGGCTATTTCGGTCAACGCGGTGCATGTCTTGTGCAGCCTTTGGTTCGCCTTCGGCATGGACATGGGGATCGTCGGCATCGCCTACGCCTCGGTGATCGCACAGTGGACGGGCGTGGGACTTTCGCTGCTGCTGCTCATGCTGCGCTACCGCAAGGTGCTGACGGGAATCGACTGGGCCGAGGTATTCGACATGAAACCGCTCAAAACCTTCTTCATCGTCAACCGCGACATCATGCTGCGTACGCTCTGCATCGTGGCGGTCTACACCTTCTTCACGGGGGCTTCGGCCCGCATGGAAGACCCGGTGCTGCTGGCCGTGAACACCCTGCTGCTGCAGCTCTTCACGCTCTTCTCGTACATGAACGACGGCTTCGCATATGCCGCCGAAGCGCTGACCGGACGGTTCATCGGCGCCCGGGACGTAAGGGCGCTGCGCGACTGCCTGCGGCGCTGCATCGCATGGGGCACGGCCGTGTCGGTACTGTTCGTGGGAATCTACATCGTCTGGTGGCGCGACCTGGTGGGGCTGTTCATCGACGATTCGGCCGCAAACGCCGCGACGATCGTGGAGGTCGCCGGACGGTATATCGTATGGATCATCCTGATCCCCGTAGCCAGCGCCATGCCCTTCATCATGGACGGCATCATGGTGGGCGCCACGCAGACGCGCGTCATGCGCAACTCGATGTTCTGGGCTACGGCAGCCTATTTCGGCATCTTCTATATCGGGCATACGCTCATAGGCAACAACGCCCTGTGGCTCGCCTTCACGCTGTACATGTTCCTGCGCGGCGTGCTGCAATACTTCATGACGCACAGCCTGCGGACAATCTACCGCAAAGCCGGCGCATAAGGAAGAGGCGGTGAATCCCCGGGCAGGGAGAGGCCGGAACGGCCCGGGAGAGGCAACGTCCGGAATCTGGAAGGTTTCCTGCGATAACAGGCCGCATATCCGGGGAAAATCACTAAATTAGCGGAACGGAACCCAAAAAAAGCCCGCCATGATCTTATCCGAAAACGCACTCTATATCAAATATATCCGACTGAAAGAGGCCGGAGATTTGCCGCACGAATACCCCTATACGGTGCCCGCGCTGGCGGGGTTCAGCGGGTTGCGGTTCCGCCGCCCGGTGACGTTCATCGTGGGCGAGAACGGCATGGGCAAATCGACGCTGCTGGAAGCCATCGCCGTAAAGGCGGGATTCAATGCCGAGGGCGGGTCGAAGAACTTTCGGTTCGCAACGCGCGAGACTCATTCCCCGCTATACGGGAACCTCGTGCTCGGACGCGGGTTGCAGCCGCGCGACGGCTATTTCCTGCGTGCCGAGAGTTTCTACAACGTCGCCACCGAGATCGACCAGATAGCCGACGGCATACACCGCTATTACGGCGACAAGTCGCTCCACAGGCAATCGCACGGCGAAAGCTTCCTGAGCCTGCTCGAACACAGGCTCCGCGGAAACGGGCTCTATATCTTCGACGAGCCCGAGGCCGCCCTCTCGCCGTCGCGGCAGATGTATATGCTGTGCCGGATAAAACAACTCGTGGAAAGCGGATCGCAGTTCATCGTCAGCACCCACTCGCCTATCGTCATGGCCTACCCCGGCGCCGACATCTACGAGATCGCGGACAACGGACTGCAACTCACCGAACTGGAGCAGACGCCGCATTACCTGCTGATGAAACGCTTTTGCCTCGACCACGAAGGGATGCTCCGGCAGTTGGGCTTCGACATCCGGAAACCTTGAAGCGCGGGTCGCGCCACAGGCAGAATGCCCGGAGATCGGCACAACAGCACAGGCATTTCGCACGGATGCCGCACAGGATTTCTTGCACGGATATCTTGCACGAGTATCTTGCACGGATATTACCCTACGAATTCGACGGCACGGACATCACGACAGGCGCATCGGCGCATGAAAAATCCCGGCTCCGAAATGCGGAGCCGGGATTCCTGTAAGCGCAGGGCGGCAGCGCCGCCCCCGCAGGGGATTATTCTTCGCCTTTGGCTTCTTTGAGCAGGGTGTTGTACTTGTTGTACTTGTCCATCATGCCCTCCTCGTCGCGCAGGCGGAAGCAGATCGACTTGAGGAAGTCGAGCGTATTGACGTCGTCCTTTTTCAGCTCGTAAGCCTTTTCGAACCAGGGCACGGCATCCATATAGACGGCATTCACCTCCTTCAGGTCGGTATCGTAGGCAGTCTGGCTGCTATACTGCTTCTCGTTCATCACCTTGTTCATCTCGTCGGCCTTGATCGTGTAGAACACGCCCAGGTAATAGTTGCCTTCGAACAGGTCGGGCTTCAGCTCCACGACCTTCTTGAACGATGCGATGCTCTCGTCGTAGTTTTTCAGCGCATAGAAGATACGGCCGCGGCCGAACCAGAGGTCTACGTTCTCGGGGTTGTCGGCAATGGCCGAGTCGATCAGCGTTACCAGGTCGGCAGGGTCGCCCACGCCCTCTTCGGAGGTGTAGAGCTGCATCAGGCCGTCGAGGATACGCTCGTTCTTCGGGAATTTCCCGATACCCGTGATCAGGGCGTCCTTGGCCAGCATGACATTGTCCTGGCTGACATTCTTCAGGCCGTAGTAGCAGTGGAAGAGGTAGTAGTAGATGTTACCCTCCTCGTCGGTATACCCCAGGTCGATCGCTTTCTTGAGGTACTCGGCACCCTGTCCGAACGACGAGGGGTGCGCCGAACCGTCCACCGTGCGCAGGTAACCGGCATAGTAAAGCAGCGCGGGGTCAGCGGCTGCGCCGTAAGCGGGGCTCGACTGCGCCTGGAAAGCCGTGGCATAGGCGTCGGCAGCGGCTACGTACTCGCCCGTGTCGATGCCCGTATTACCGACCTGCGAACAGAAATCGCTGATCTGCTGCAACCCGTCCTTCGCCTTCGCAGCGCTCTTGGGGTCGATCTCGTAAGCCTTGTTGTAAGCCTCGATGGCCATGGCAGGGGCCTCTTTCAGCACCCAGTCGGTCTGCGTCCAGGTAACGACCTTGCCGTCCTTGATGTAGGCGATGAAATAGGGGTACTCCCACGCTTCGTAGGGAACGTTGAGAAGCGTCACCTGCTTGGTAGCCGAGGGTTCACCCACGGCCAGTTTCAGCATCGCGGCGTCCATGTTGACGAAGAGGCTCTTCGTCGGTTCCACGGCAGCCTCGTACAATGCTTTGCCCCGGTTGATCCACGTGGAGGCCTTGGCGTTCTTCTTCGCGTCGGCGATGTCGGCGTCGCTCTTCTCGATCTTGGTGAGGAGCCCGCTCTTGTTGACTTTCTGCGCCTGCACGGCAGGGATAGCCACGAGCAGCGCCGCGAAAGCCGTCAAAAATGTTTTCTTCATAACAAAATTTAATTTAAAGTTTTCAAATTCATTTCATCTATTCCTCGGCCGGCTGTCCTGCTTCGGGCGTTGCGGCCCCGTTTTCAGCAGCCTCCGCGGACTGTACTTCTTCTTCATCGCCGGCAGCAGGCACGGCCATCACCGAGGCAATGGCATCGCCGTCGCGCAGGTTGATGATACGCACGCCCTGCGTGGCACGACCCGCCAGGCGGATCTGCGACACGGCCGTACGTATGGTAAGTCCCGAACGGTTGATAATCATCAGGTCGTTGTCGTCCGTAACGGCCTGTATGGAGATAAGTTTGCCGGTTTTCTCCGTCACGTTGATCGTCTTCACACCCTTACCGCCGCGGTTGGTGATGCGGTATTCGTCGAGGTCGGTACGCTTGCCGTAACCGTTTTCGCTCAGCACCAGCACGTCCTGCGTCGAATCGGGTTCCACACAGATCATGCCGATCACCTCGTCGGACTCCTCGATCGAGATGCCGCGCACACCCGCACCGACACGCCCGATCGGGCGCACCGTCGACTCGTTGAAGCGGATGGCCTTGCCTTCGCGGGCCGCAATCATCACTTCGGCGTTGCCGCTGGTGAGCTTAGCCTCGATCAGCTGGTCGCCCTCGCGGATGACGATGGCGTTCACGCCGTTCTGGCGCGGGCGCGAGTAGGCTTCGAGCTTCGTCTTCTTGATCGTACCGTCCTTGGTACACATGATGATGAAGTTGTTGTTCACATACTCGGCGTCGTTCAGGCGCTTGACGTTGATATAGGCGCGAACCTTGTCGTCGGGTTCGATCTGGATGACGTTCTGGATGGCGCGTCCCTTCGAGGAGCGTGCGCCCTCGGGGATCTCGTAGACCTTGAGCCAGTAGCAGCGCCCCTTCTCCGTGAAGAAAAGCATCGTATTGTGCATCGAAGCCACGTAGATATGCTCGATGAAGTCCTCGTCGCGCGTGGCACTGCCCTTGGCGCCGACGCCGCCGCGGTTCTGCGTGCGGTATTCGGCCAGCGGGGTGCGCTTGATGTAGCCCATGTGCGAGATGGTGATGACCATGTCGTCGTCGGCATAGAAATCCTCGGGGTTGAACTCCTCGGAGGCATAGACGATCTCCGAACGGCGCTCGTCGCCGTATTTCTCCTTGATTTCGAGCAGTTCGTCCTTGACGATCTGCATCTGCATGCCGACATTCTCCAGCACGTCCTTCAGGTGGGCGATCAGCTTGGTAAGATCGTCGCGCTCGGCGGTCAGTTTGCCGTACTCCAACCCCGTCAGGGCGCGCAGGCGCATCTCGATGATGGCCGAAGCCTGGATGTCGCTCAACTCGAAACGCTCGATCATCGCCTGCTTGGCAGCGTCGGGCGTCTGCGACGAGCGGATGATGTGCACGATCTCGTCGATGTTGTCCTGTGCGATCAAGAGACCCAGCACGATATGCAGGCGCTCCTCGGCCTTGCGCAGGTCGTAGCGCGTGCGGCGCACCACCACGTCGTGGCGGTGGTTGACGAAGTGCATGACCAGATCGCGCATCGGCAACAGCTGCGGACGGCCGTTCACAAGCGCGATATTGTTCACTGCAAACGAGGTTTGCAGCGGCGTATTCTTATAAAGGGTGTTGAGCACGACGCTCGCCACGGCATCGTGTTTGAGGATAATGATGATCCGCAGGCCGTCACGGTCGGACTCGTCGTTGATGTAGGAAATGCCGTCGATCTTCTTCTCGTTGATCATGTCGGCGATCTTCTTGATCATCTCGGCCTTGTTGATCATGTAGGGGATTTCGGTGATGACGATGCACTCGCGGCCGCTGGGGGTATGCTCGATGTCGGTCTTGGCACGCATCATGACGCGGCCGCGGCCCGTAAGCATGGCCTCCCGGACACCCTCGTAGCCGTAGATAATACCGCCCGTGGGGAAATCGGGGCCCTTGATGAAATGCAGCATCTCCTCGCCCGTGATCTCGGAGTTGTCGATATAGGCGCAGCAGGCGTCGACCACCTCGCTGAGGTTGTGCGGGGCCATGTTGGTGGCCATACCGACGGCGATACCGCTGGCGCCGTTGACGATCAGCAGCGGGATCTTGGTGGGCAGCACCGTGGGTTCGGGGATCGTATCGTCGAAGTTGAGCGTCCAGTCGACGGTCTCCTTGTCGATGTCGGCCATCACCTCGTCGGTGATCTTCTTCATGCGGGCCTCGGTATAACGCATGGCAGCCGGCGAGTCGCCGTCCATCGAACCGAAGTTACCCTGGCCGTCGACCAGCGGGTAGCGCATCGACCACTCCTGCGCCAGACGCACCATCGCGTCGTAGACCGACGAGTCGCCGTGAGGGTGGAACTTACCGAGCACGTCGCCGACGATACGCGCCGACTTACGGGTCGGTTTGTCGGAGTAGAGGTTAAGCTCCGCGCTCATATCGTAGAGGATACGGCGGTGCACGGGCTTCATGCCGTCGCGCACGTCGGGAAGCGCACGCGACACGATGACCGACATCGAATAGTCGATGTACGCCGACTTCATCTGCTCTTCGATATTGATAGGAATGATACGTCCTGTCAAACCTGCATTCTTTTCTTCTTCAGTTAGCATCTTATCTCTTTAAAATTACAGTCTTTTAACGAACAAAAATACGATTTATTTCCGATCTGAGCAACTTTAAGCCGATAAATATCGCCTCCGCGCGGAAGATTTCCGGAACGATGCCCCGTTTTTGCCCCTTTTCCGGCGATCTGACGGCCTCAAAAAAAATTCCCGGCAGACTGACGGCGTCCGCTTGCGCGTTCCGGATCGTTTCACTACCTTTGCGGCCTCTATTCCCGAACATGGCACAGATAAACACACCCCAGGAAGTACTCGCGCGGGCTCAGCAGTCGGCAACGGGCAAAATGCAACTCCCGGCGGGCAAGACCCTCCTGCTGGCATTCCTGGCCGGCGCATACATCGCCATGGGCGGACTCTTCTCGCTGATGGCGGGGTTCGGGTTCCCCGGGGTGGCCGAAGCGCCCGGGTTGCAGCGCCTGCTCTCGGGGCTGGTATTCCCGCTGGGGCTCATCCTGGTGGTATTCGCCGGGGCGGAGCTCTTCACGGGCAACAACGCCGTGCTCGTACCCGGGGCGCTGGGCCGCAGGTACGGATGGGGCAAGGTGCTGCGCAACTGGGGGCTGGTATACGCGGGGAATTTCATCGGGGCGGCCTTCTTCGCCTATTTCCTGGTGGTGCTGCCCGGCGTACTCTCGTCGGAGCTGTGGCGCGAAGCGGCCTGCAACGTGGCGCAGGCCAAGGTCTCGATGCCGTGGCTGACGGTATTCCTGCGCGGCGTGGGCGCCAACTGGCTGGTATGCCTCGCGGTATGGCTCGGGCTGAGTACCGACGACGCGGCAGGCCGTATGATGGGGTTGTTTTTCCCGGTCATGTGCTTCGTGGTGATCGGCTACGAGCACTGCATCGCCAACATGTTCTTCATCCCGCTGGGGATGATGCTGGGCGCCCCGGTGACGGCGGCGGACATGGTCGCCGCAAACCTGGTTCCCGCCACGCTCGGGAACATCGCGGGCGGCGGCATCTTCGTCGGCGGGCTCTACTGGTACCTCAACCGGAAATAGGGGTCAATCCGCCAGCCTGAGCCACAACCGCCCGTGGCGGAAATCGAAGACCACCCGGAATGCGGAGAAGAATTTTACGCCGAGGAAACCGTCGCCGGGGAGTTTCATCGGTTTGTCAAGCACCACGACAGGCAGCCCGCCGAAGGAGTAACACCCCATGAAAGTGGCGACGGCGGGCATCAGCACCCGCAGGGTCATCCCGCCCGGCGTATGGCCTTCCACCAGATCGACAGGGGCGCGTGACACGAATTTTCCGACCTCAGGTTTGAACGCAAAGAGTGCCAGCAGGTTGGCGTTGCCCAAATCGACGACCAGCCGCATCGGCATCGCACGGCTGCGTCCCCGGTCGTCGGACAAGCGCACCGTATCCATGACCCAGAACATCCCCGACTGCCCGTCGGGCACCAGTTCGTAGGCCTCCCACCCGTCGCCGGGCTGCGGCAGGCTCCCGGATGAGAGCGGGCGGAAAATGCCGCGGCGGACATCGAGCTCGAAAATACCGGGCGCGGCCACGCTGTCGGTCGTGAAGGTATGGAGCGGGTAGAGCAGGTCGCAGGGCCTGCGTCGCCTGAGGTCGACGACATAGCTCTCGCGCAAACTGCGCGTATCCCCCACCCTGAGCCCCGGCGCCAGTTTATAGCGGGCCGAATAGTCCGTGCCGCCGGCCATGCGGAAACGCACGGGACGTTCGAGTTCGACGGGTTCGAAAAGCCCGGGGTGCGACCAGACCAGCGCGCTGTCGATCAGCGGAAAATAGACGCCCGATTCGAGGAACACCCGCACCGGTATGGAATCCCCTACGAAAGACGCCGCATAGAGCAGATCGCGCTCGCAGGTAAGCTCCCATGCCGTGCCGGAAGGCTGTTGCCCGGCCGGGCTTCCGGCTCCGGGAACCGAACCGGGCATATCCGCCGCAGGGCGGTCATGTCCGGCGGCAGGGGTATGCCCGCCCGCCGGCGACGGGTTTCCCGGCGCCGCAGCCAGCATCGCCGCGGGGATGGCGACGAACAACAGCAGCATGATGGGTCGGCAGTGCAACATGGTCAGCGGAAGTCTATGAATTCGTACCCGGCGTAGTTATCTTTCGCAAAGGCCTTGAGCGGCGTTTCGAGGGGCTTGATGCCCAGCACCGAAACCTGCACCTGCTCGCCGTCGTAATCGTAGCGGAGCGACACGGGACGCATCGCGGCGGTATCGACCGTAAGGACGATATTGCCCGCCGAGGAGGTATTCCCCGGCGCAGGGGTCAGCCGCACCACGGCACGGCCCTCCTGCTCGCCGGCGAGCGACGCGGCGTATTCGCTGCCGAGGAAATCGAAGGCATGGACGGGGTTATTGAGGATATTGCGGCTGTCGGTGTCGACCACGTCGATCGTCACCTCGCGGCGGCGGTTGTCCACCTCGTAGCGCACGGCTCCGTCGCAGTAGACCTCGGCATCGCCCAGCACGAGGTAATAATTCTCCCCCTCGACGGCATAGCGCCCGCGCGTGACGTATTCGTCCGAGCGCACCTCGAACGACACCCCGTAGGCACCCAGCGCCCGGAAGCCGTCGCTGACCCCGGCCAGGATCGCGTCGGCACGGTCGGCGGCCGGGACATTATTTGCGGCAGCCGGAACATTGACAGCGGCCGGGACTGCGGCGACGGATTGCATCGCGGAAAGCAGCAACAGGAGGGACAGGAGTCGTTTCATGGCAGCATCAGAATAGGCCCAGCTCCTGCAACTTGGCTTCGAGCGAGGGCATGTCATGGAAAAGGATGTCGCGCGGCTTGGCTCCCTGCTGGCGGCCGACGATGCCGGCACGTTCGAGCTGCATCATGATGCGCCCGGCACGGTTGAAGCCCACCTCGTAGTTGCGCTGGATCATCGAGGTCGAGATATTGCCGCCCGAAACGGCGTCGCGGGCGATCTCGGCGAAGAGTGAATCGTATTTCACGGGGGCGGAGTCCTCGCTGCCCATGCTCCCCGAAGAATCGCCCGTATCGGGCGTATAGTCGGGCAGCGAATAGGCCGAAGTATAGCCCTGCTGCTTCGATATATACTCGACGATGCGTTCGACCTCCTTGGTTTCGACCAGCGCGCACTGGATACGGGTCAGTTCCCCGTCCTTCGAGAAGAGCATGTCGCCGCGGCCGATAAGCTGGTTGGCCCCCGGCTGGTCGATGATCGTACGCGAGTCGATCATCTGCATCACGCGGAAGGCGATACGCGCGGGGAAATTGGCCTTGATACCGCCCGTGATGACCTTCACGTCGGGGCGCTGCGTGGCGATGATCAGGTGGATGCCGACGGCACGCGCCTTCTGCGCGAGGCGCATGACGGGCCCCTCGACCTCGCGGGCGGTCATGATCAGGTCGGCGAACTCGTCGACCACCACGACGATATAGGGCAGGTAGCGGTGCCCGTTGAGCGGGCTGAGCCGCCGGGCGGTGAATTTCTCGTTGTACTCGGCGATGTTGCGCGCCCCGGCTTTCTTGCAGAGTTCCAGGCGGCTGTCCATCTCCGTGCAGAGCGAATTGAGCGTATAGACCGCCTTCTTGGGGTCGGTGATGATGGCATCGTCCTCGGACTCCATCTTGGCGAGGAAATGGCGCTCGATCTTGGCATAGAGCGAGAACTCGACCATCTTGGGGTCTATCATCACGAACTTGAGCTGCGCGGGGTGCTTGCGGTAGAGCAGCGAGGTGATGATGGCGTTCAGCCCCACGGACTTACCCTGTCCCGTGGCGCCGGCCACTAGCAGGTGCGGCATCTTGGCCAGGTCGAAGACATAGTTTTCGTTCTGGATCGTACGGCCGATCACCACCGGGAGCTCGGCCTTCGACTCCTGGAAACGCAGCGAACGCACGGCGGAGTACATCGACACCACCTGCTTGTCGCGGTTGGGCACCTCGATGCCGATGGTTCCCTTGCCGGGGATAGGGGCGATGATGCGGATACCCAGCGCCTTGAGGCTCTGGGCGATGTCGTTTTCGAGCCCCTGGATCTTCGAGATCTTGACGCCCTGCGCCTGCACGATCTCATAGAGCGTCACGGTGGGGCCGACCGTGGCTTTGATACGCTGGATGGGGATGCCGAAATTGCGGAGCGTGTCCTCGATCTTGGTCTTGTTCTCGAAAATCTCCTCGTCGCTCACTTCCGAGTCGGAAACATAGTCTTCGAGCAGCGTCACGGGCGGCTTGTGGTAGTTCACGAGGTCTTTCAGCGGGTCGTAGCTCTCGGTCGGGATCGCCTTTTCGTCGACCAGGCGGGCTTCGTTGGCCTCGACGGTCACGACGACGCCCCCGGCAGGAACGGGTATCTCGGTGAACGGCCCGTCGGGGAGCGGCTCCCCGGATACAGGAGCGGCAGCGGAGGGCATCCCGGCAACAGAGGGCATCCCGGCAACAGAGGGCATCCCGGCAACCGGGGCCGGTGTCCGGACAGGTTCTTCCCCGCCCAGGGATAATTCGGTGAAAGGTTCGTCGGACACGGGCGCAGCAGGCCGGACAGCAGTGCCGGCGGCAGGACGCACCGCGGGGCGTTCCAGCTCGACAAGCCCGCTGGGGCCGATCACCAGCCGGCCTTCGGGGCGCGACAGGTCGACCTCGGTAAACTCGCCGTCGTCATCGGATGCGGCGGCCTCTGCCGCCTGCGGGGCTTCGGGCACAATGGGCATGCCGTCGGGGCCCAGTTCCACGAACGGATTGTCGTCCGCATCGCGGCGGGCGGCCTGCGGGGCGGCGGGAGTCCCGGCGGCAGCAGGCCCGGGAGTACGCACGGCGCGGGGCATTTCCGGCACCGGACGCTGCACGGCCAGTTCGGGTTCGGGACGGCGCACGACCACCTCGGGCTCCGCCTTCACGGCAGACTCCACGGCCGGAGTGTCGGCCGACCGCCCCCCCGGCGGGGGTGCCGGCGGCCCGCCTGGCAGGCCTCTCCCCGGGATTCCCGGCGGATTCCGCGGCTACGGCAGCCGCATCCCCGGCGGCATCGGACGTTTGCCCGTGCGCGTGCACGACCTTATGTTTGACGATCTCTACGATCCTGCCGCTCTTGTCGACCATGACGTTGCCCGCACGGTTGACCTTGTTGATGAAGTTGCGGTTGATGAATACCCCCGTAAGGATCCAGCAGCCCAGCAGCAGGATCAACGTCCCCAGCACCCCGATATGCGTGCGCAGCAGCGCTGCGGTCTCGATGCCGAAGGCACCGCCCCACCCCGTCGAACTGCAAAGGCTCCACTTGTCCGAGAAGGCGAAGCCCAGCGTCAGCGAACCGAGGATCAGGATGAGGAAAAGCGAGAGGATCGAATGGTTGAACAGCAGCGGGCGCTGGCGGATGACGCGCACGCCGACGAGCACCACCATCACCGGGATCAGAATGCCGGACACGCCGAACGAGTTGTCGACCAGCAGGCGTCCCAGCCTGGCACCCGCCCAGCCGCAGAGATTTCCGGGCTCGACGCCCAGCGTGGCACGTTCCTCGGGCGAGAGCAGCAGCCCGCTCTGGTCGGCCGCCCAGGTAAAAAACGAGAACAGTACGGCCGAGGCGGCGAACACCCCGATGAAAAGCAGCAGCAATCCTGCGACCCAGCGCGCACTGTCGCTGTTGGAACGCTGGACTTTCTGCCGTCCGTTGGGGGATGAGGATGTATTTTTAGATGCCATCTGTGTTGCGCTTGATTTTTATCAAGCGAAGTTACGCATTTTTTTCGACATTTCGGAATATCGCGATGTAAAATCGGGTTCGGAAGCGAATCCGGCGCTATTAAAGTGCCCCCAAGGCCTTGCGTTCCAGGCGGAGGCGGTAGGCCTCGTCGGCAAAGGTGCGGAACGTATATTCCGCGCGGTGGGCGGGGTCGACGTGCAGGCCGTAACGGTCGAGCAGCTGCACGACGCGGCGGGCGACGGCGGGCGAAGGGTCGACGACCGTGACGCCGCGGCCCGCGACGACACGTTCGAGGACGGGAAGCAGGAAAGGATAGTGCGTGCAGCCGAGCACGATCTGGTCGGCCCCGTGCTCCAGCATCTCCGCGACGGCGGCACGGACGGTAGCCTCGGCCTCGGGCGTAGCTTCGAGGTCGTTTTCGACCAGTTCGACGAAGCCCCGGCCTGGCGCCGTGACAAGGTCTACGCCGTCGCCGTACCTGGCCGCCGTGCGGCGGAAGAGCTCGCCGTCGAGGCTCCGTTCGGTAGCCAGTACCCCCACCACCCCGCTGCGGGTCGCCAGGCAGGCGGGTTTCACGGCCGGCTCCATGCCCACGATCGGCATGGGGGCGTATTTTTCGCGCAGGAAGTCGATGGCGGCGGCCGTAGCGGTATTGCAGGCCACGACGACCAGCTTGCACCCCTGCGCCACAAGGAAGGCGACCGCTTCGTCGGCAAGGCGCCGCACCTCCTCGCGGGGGCGCGACCCGTAGGGGCAGTTCTTACCGTCACCCAGGTAGACGAGCGACTCAGCGGGGAGCGCACGCCGCACCTCGCGCCAGACGGTCAGCCCGCCCAGCCCCGAATCGAAAACACCGATGGGTGCATTATTTGAAAGTTTATCCACGTCTTTCAGGAGTTGCAGCATATCATCGTCCGCGGCACGGCCGCGTCGTATCGTTCGCTGCGGTTTCCGCGCCCCCGGGTACTCCCGGGGCCGCAGCCGCAGGGTCTTTTCTATTTCAGGCCGAGTTGCCTCAGGATATGCTCCACGACCTGGTCGTCGGACATCGCATCGCAGTCGACGACCAGATGCGCCTGCGCATAGAAGGGTTCGCGCACGGCCATATCGCGTTCCATGAAAGCGACCAGTCCGGCATCGTCCAGCCCCCGCAAGCGGGGACGTTTCCGGCGTCCGTAGGGGCTCAGGCGGCGGGCGATTTGCTCCGCAGTGCGGTGCAGGAAGACGGTATGCCCCACGCCGTTCATGCGCTGCATGTTATCGCTCCAGGTGGGGAGCCCCCCGCCCGTCGAGACCACCGTTTCGCCGCCTGCGGCGATCGCCCGTTCGAGCGCTTCGCGCTCCGCTTCGCGGAACCGTGCCTCGCCTTCATAACGGAAGACATCGGCCACGGAGGCTCCCGCCTGCTCCTCGACCAGCGCATCGGTATCCACGAAGCCGACGCCCAGCCTGCGCGCCAGCTTGCGCCCGAGGGTGCTCTTGCCGCATCCCATGTAACCGACCAAAAAGAGGGGTTTCATCGCCGGCAGGTCAAAACAGGTTCAGTTGTTCGGGGTCGATCACCTCGTCGGCATCGCCCCGGGCGCGTTCGATCTCGAACTCCACCCCGCCGGAAACAGCCGCAGCGTCGCCGGCACCGGCATCCGCCGCCCCGTCATCCGCCCCGCCGCCGGAGAGCAGGCCGTCGGGAATCTCCCCGGCATCGCCGTCATCCGAAGGTTCGGACTCGGGCGGCAGTTCGGGTTCGATGAAGCGCAGCGTAGCGACCTCGTAGGTCGTCAGGCGCTTGCCCTTGGCGCGGTGGCTCTTGACGCCGACGAATTCGTCGACGTCGACCTCGTCCGCTGGACGCGACGCATGCGCCCCCTTGTAGGTGATTTCGAGTTTGGCGCCCGTGCGTTCCGTCACGGCGACCAGATCGGCCTGTCCGTCCTCGTCGAGGAAGAACTGCATCTTGTCGCTCATCTCGGCCGTGAAGCGCTTCATGTAATAGAACTGCTGCGAGCGGTCGTAGTAGCAGACGCTGTAAACGCGGTCGGGCTCATAGCGGCTCACGCGCACGGTCTCGTCGGGGAAATGCTGCCCGAGGTCGTAACCCGTGATATAGTACTGGTTCTTCGACGTCCAGACGATGATCCGGTCGTCGCCCTTGAACTCGCCCAGCAGCTTGCCGCGGCCGTCGGCGTTCAGGCGGCGGACATCCTCGTCGAACCAGACGTTCTGGCCGCCGAGCGTCGAGGTGCCGCGCTCCTTGAGGACGATCTTGTGGATGCCGTAGCGCGAGAAGAGGTTGCCCTGGCTCTGGCGCCCCTTGATGGCGAGGGTCGAGAAATCGAGGTCGACGATCACCTTTTTCAGGCGCGGACGGGGCTTGAAGTAAACCTTCAGCACCTCGGCCTCACCGTTCGGATTGACAGACATATAGAGTATCTCGCTCTTGGGCGTGCCCTTGGTGATGTCGTACTCCTTGTCGCGCGTGATGGCCTTGATGGCGCAGCGCTTCATCATGATCGGGCCGTTCTTGCCGTCGCGGTACAGCACGTTGTAGATCGTGCGCTCGTCGTTGCGCTTGAAGACCCCGATGTAGTAGATGCCCTTCTCGAAGAAGGCCTTGTCGCTCACCTTGGTGATGACGTAGCGGCCGTCCTTCGTGAAGACGATCACGTCGTCGATATCCGAGCAGTCGCATACGAATTCGGCGTCCTTCATCGACTTGCCGATGCCGAAGAAGCCCTCGGCGCGGTCGACGTAGAGCTTGGCATTGGTCACGGCGACCTTCGTGGCCTCGATGTTGTCGAACTCACGCAGCTCGGTGCGGCGCTCCTTGCCCTTGCCGTACTTGTCGCGGATACGCTCGTAGTAGGCCACGGCGTACTCGGTGAGATGGTCGAGGTCGTACTGCGTGGCCTTGATGTCCTCCTCGATCTGACGGATCTCGTTGTCGGCCTTGTCGCTGTCGTAACGCGAGATGCGGATGAACTTCAGTTCCGTCAGGCGCTGCACGTCGGAGAGCGTGACCTCGCGGCGCAGCCGTTTCTTGAACGGCTCCAGCCCCTTGTCCACGGCGGCGTAGGCCTCTTCGCGGCTCTTGCAGCCCTCGATGAGCTGGTAGAGCTTGTTCTCGATGAAAATGCGTTCGAGCGACGCGGCATGCCAGGCTTCGTTCAGTTCGCCGAGCCGGATCTCCAGCTCGCGCCCCAGCAGCCACTTGGTATGCTCGGCCGAGCGACGCAGGATCTCGCTCACGCCCAGGAAATGGGGTTTCTCCTCCCAGATGACGCAGGCGTTGGGGGCGATCGAAACCTCGCAGTCGGTGAAGGCGTAGAGGGCGTCGATGGTTTTGTCGCTCGACTCGTCGGGCGAAACCTGGATGATGATTTCGACCTTGTCGGCCGTATTGTCATCGACCTTCCTGATTTTGATCTTGCCCTTATCGTTGGCCTTGATGATCGAATCCTTGATCGACTCGGTGGTCGTGGTATAGGGGATTTCGGTGATGGCGAGCGTGCGTTTGTCGATCTTCGAAATCTTGGCACGCACCTTCACCGCCCCGCCCCGCAGGCCGTCGTTATAGCGGCTCACGTCGGCCATGCCGCCCGTCGGGAAGTCGGGGTAAAGCTGGAATTCGCGCCCTTCGAGGTGTGCGATGCAGGCATTGATGAGCTCCACGAAGTTGTGGGGCAGGATCTTCGACGCCAGACCCACGGCGATGCCGTCGGAGCCCTGCGCCAGCAGCAGCGGAAACTTGATCGGCAGCGTGACGGGTTCCTCCTTGCGGCCGTCGTAGGACAGCATCCACTCGGTGGTTTTCTTGTTGAAGACCACTTCGGAGGCGAACTTCGACAGGCGCGCCTCAATGTAACGCCCCGCGGCGGCCTCGTCGCCCGTGAGGATATTGCCCCAGTTACCCTGGCAGTCGATCAGCAGGTCTTTCTGCCCCAGCTGCACCAGTGCGTCCTTGATCGACGCATCGCCATGCGGGTGGTACTGCATGGTCTGTCCCACGATGTTGGCCACCTTGTTGTAGCGTCCGTCGTCGACGACCTTCATGGCGTGCAGGATACGCCGTTGCACGGGTTTGAGGCCGTCCTCGACATGGGGTACGGCGCGTTCGAGGATCACGTACGAAGCGTAGTCCAGGAACCAGTTCTTATACATGCCCGTCAGTTTGCGCACGCCCCCTTCGTCCTGCGTCAGGCGGTCGAACTTGCCCGCCCTGGCCGGGGCGTCGGCCGCAGGGGCCGCGTCGGCCGCATTGCCGGCGGTCTGAGGGGTCGGGGCCTCTTCGTTGAGCGGCTCGTCCCGCCCGATGGTATCTTTTTCTTCTGCCATATTGCTTAGTTGATTGCGAGATCCTGCTCGACGATGTCCTCCTCGATGCGCAGGTTGTCGATGATGAAGCCCTGCCGTTCGTAGGTGTTCTTGCCCATGTAGAACTCCAGCAGGTCGTGGATCGGGTCGTCCTTGGTGATGCGAACCTTGTCCAGGCGGATGTTCTCGCCGATGAATTCGCGGAACTCGTCGGGCGAAATCTCGCCGAGGCCCTTGAAGCGCGTGATCTCGGCATTGGCGCCGCAGCGTCCGACGGCCTTCTGCCGCTCCTCCTCGGAGTAGCAGTAAAACGTCTCCTTCTTGTTGCGGACGCGGAACAGGGGGGTTTGCAGCACGAACAGGTGCCCCTGGCGGATCACGTCGGGGAAGAACTGCAGGAAGAAGGTCATCATCAAAAGGCGGATGTGCATGCCGTCGACATCGGCATCGGTGGCGATGATCACCTTGTTATAGCGCAGGTTGTCCATCTCCTCCTCGATGTTGAGCGCAGCCTGCAAGAGGTTGAACTCCTCGTTCTCGTAGACCACCTTTTTGGTCAGCCCGTAGCAGTTGAGCGGCTTGCCGCGCAGCGAAAAGACAGCCTGCGTGCGCACGTCGCGGCTCTTGGTGATCGAACCCGAGGCCGAGTTGCCCTCGGTGATGAAGATCATCGACTGTTCGGCCAGCTCGTGCTTGTCGGTGCGGTGTATCTTGCAGTCGCGCAGTTTCTTGTTGTTGAGCGAAACCTTCTTGGCCGTCTCGCGCGCCTTCTTCTGGATGCCCGAAATGGCCTTGCGCTCCTTCTCGTTCTCGACGATCTTCCGCTGGAGCACCTGCGCCGTCTCGGAATGCTTGTGCAGGTAGTCGTCGAGGTGCTTGCCCAGGAAATCGACGACGAAATTGCGCATCGACACGCCCGGCTCGATCTCCTTGGAGCCGAGTTTGATCTTGGTCTGCGATTCGAAGACCGGGTCGGTGACCTTGACCGAAATGGCGGCGATGATCGACGTGCGGATGTCCGAAGGATCGTAGTCCTTGTGGTAGAACTCCTTGACGGTCTTGGCGATGGCCTCGCGGAAAGCCGCCTGGTGCGTACCGCCCTGCGAGGTGTACTGGCCGTTGACGAACGAGAAGTAGCTCTCGCCGTAGCCCGTGCCGTGGGCGATGGCCACCTCGATGTCGTCGCCCGAAAGGTGGATCGGCGCATAGAGCGGCTCTTCGGTCATGTTTTCGTTGAGCAGATCCAGCAGGCCGTTTTTCGAAACGTAGCTGTTGCCGTTGAAATTGAACGTCAGCCCCAGGTTCAGGTACGTATAGTTGCGCACCATCTGCTCGACGTATTCGAGGTTGTAGGCATACTCGCCGAAGACCTCCTCGTCGACGCGGAACGAGATGAAGGTGCCGTTTTTCTCGCGCACGCCGCTCTCCCACCTGTCGCTCACCTCGAGCCCCTTGGCGAAGGTCACCGTGCGGGCCTCGCCGTCGCGTACCGAACGGGCCGTGAACTCGCCGGAAAGCATGTTGACGGCCTTAACGCCGACGCCGTTCAGGCCGACGGTCTTCTTGAAGGCCGAGCCGCCGTACTTACCGCCGGTGTTCATCTCGCTGACGGCCGCCGCGAGCGATTTGAGGGGGATGCCGCGGCCGTAGTCGCGCACCGACACCACCTTGTCCTCGATCGAAATGTCGATCTGGCGGCCGGCCCCCATGATGAATTCGTCGACCGAATTGTCGACGACCTCCTTGATGAGGACGTAAATGCCGTCGTCGGCCTGGGTGCCGTCGCCCAGCTTGCCGATATACATGCCGGGGCGCAGACGGATATGCTCCCGCGGCGAAAGCGTAACGATGGCGTCGTCGCCGTAGCTGTCGTTAGGATTGGTATTGAGTAAATCTGCCATAGTCTATTTTCGGTTTCGGATCTGGGCAAGGGCCGCGCTCATGGCGTCGTGCACCTCCTCCATCAGCACGTGCGTCTCGGTCGAGACGACCTTCGCGGCCGGTACGGGGGGCAGCACGCGGATGGTGATGCGGTTGCCCCAGTTGAACATCGCGTTCTTGCGGATAAGCGTCTTGGTGCCGTCCAGCACCACGGGGAGTATCTCCACGCCCGCCTCCCGGGCCAGCGTGAAGGCGCCCGCCTTGAAGCGGTGTATCTCGCCGTCTTTCGAACGCGTACCCTCGGGGAAGACGGCGACCGAAGCGCCGCGCGAGATCCACAGCTTGCCGTCGCGCACCATCTGCTCCAGCGCCTCGGAGGCGCGGCCGCGGTTGATGCAGATGTCGCCGTGGAGGATAAGGTACTGCCCGAAGAAAGGCGTCTTGAAGACCTCGCGCTTGGAGACCCAGCGGAAATTGAGCGGGATGTAATAGAGCGTCGGGATGTCGATCACCGTATTGTGGTTCAGCACGATGACGTAGCTTTTCTTCCGGTCGACATGTTCGAGCCCCTCCACACGCTGCCGCCAGCGGGGCGGAATGGCGAAGAAGGTGCGCACCAGGATGCGTGACAGCTCGTGCACCACGCGGCGGCCCTTGTCGAAGGGATAGCACACGACCAGCGCCAGGGCCGACAGGATCATGAAGAAGGTGCACAGCAGCACCAGGAAGATATAATAAACCGCGCTTATCATAGTTTCAGCATTTTTTGCCGGGCATTCCCGCCCCGCCGTGCCTGCCCTGCTGCCGGATCGCGTCGGAAACGGCATGGCGGAGCGTTCGGAATCACATCGGGGGACAATGAGCCATAATAATTCAATCTGCAAATTTAGGAATTATTCGCGGGATTCCAGCCTCGCGGCGCACGATTTTTCAACAAAATTTCGACGACACCTATTTTATCGGGGACAGCCCTCCCCCGCTTTCCGCGACGCAGAAAGCGTACGCCGACAACTATACAAAGGCGGAATGCTGACGGGGGTGCGGGACGCGGCAGCCGGCCGGTCGCCGCAGGTAATAGGCAGCAAAGCGGGAGATTCCGTTTTGAATTTCCTGCCTTTTTTATAACTTTGTGCCATACATATTAGCGAAAGCTATTGTTTTTGGGTAGATAAAACGACCAATTTTAACGAAGCCAAGAAAACAGTAGTATTCCCGCGTCACGCGCGGGCTCTACCTGTTTGGCTTCGGGTGCTTGGTCGTACCCATCTACCGACAGAGGGGAGTCCGCGTTTTTTCATGCATGAACGGCCGCCCCTCCCCGGGAAAGGATAATTTTTTTCGTAAAATTTAGTACTATGTATTGCAAAGTACAAATATTTTTACATATCTTTGCCTCGTCAACTAAAATGCAGTGCAGATTACAAACAACGACAGAATAGTATGAAAAAACTTATCTTCCTCATCGTAATACTGGCGCTGGCCGCCGCAAACGCATTCGCAGCCCGCATCTATCCGGCCGAGGGCCGCGTGGTGGACGAACAGGGACAGGCCGTGGAGTACGCTACGGTCGTGCTGCTGAAAGGCAGCGACCAGGTGGCGGGCATGGCCACCGACGACACGGGCCGCTTCGTGCTGAAAGTGCCTTCGGGCGAGTATACCCTGTCGGTACAATACCTCGGGTTCGACCCCGTCGTGCGGCAGGTGCGGGTCGAGGAGAACAACGACCTGGGCGAGATCGTGATGAAAAGCTCGACGACCCGGATCGAAGGCGTGGTGGTCAAGGCGCAGCTCATCCGCCGCGAGGCCGACCGCTTCGTGGTCGACGTGGCCAACGCACCGGCGGCGATCGGCAAGGACGGCATCGAGCTGCTGGAACGCGCACCGGGCGTTTGGATCGACGACGAGAAGATCTCGATAAACGGCAAGTCGGGCTCGAAGGTCTATGTCAACGACCGCGAACTGCGCATGGAGCCCGAGCAGCTGCTCACCTACCTGCGCTCGCTGCGCGCCGAGGAGATCCAGAAGATCGAGGTCGTACCGACGACGGGCGCCGACTACGACGCCGATTCATCGGGCGGCATCATCAGGATCACGCTCCGCAAACGCCGCGAGAACGGGTTGGACGGGTCGCTGTCGATGCGCACCACACAGAACGGGCGCCACCACTTCTATACGCCGAGCGGCAACATCAACATCCACACGGGGCGCCTCGACCTCTATGCCTCGGCGTGGGCCGACCTGGGAAAGGACACGGCCGTCTCGGACGAACACACCGACTACACCACGGGCGACACGAACCTCACGTCCCATTCGGAAATCGCCGAACGCGACCGCAACTTCGGCGGCAGCATCGGCTCGGTATTCGAAATAAGCCCCAAGCACAGCATCGGCGCAGAGTTCGAATACTGGCGCAACAACGAAAAGGGCCCGAACGACTCCTACACCGACTTCACGGACGCGGGCGTCGTGACCCGTACGCAAAGCCGTTACGACACGCGCAACATCCGCAACAACTATTCGGCGACGTTCAACTACATCTACAAGCTCGACACGCTCGGGTCGACGCTCAAGCTGCTGGCCGACTACACGCGCCGCGAAACGGAGGCCGGCAACGACAATTTCAGCCGCATCACCTCCCCCACCACGGCCGTCGACTCGACCTACCGCGACAACTCGTCGAGCCTCTACGACATCACGACCGCCACGCTGGCCCTCGACAAGAAATTCTCGCCCCGCTGGTCGCTGCGCGCAGGCGCCAAGTTCACCTACAACGACATGCACAACGACGCGCTCTACGAATACGTGAAGGACGGCGCGTGGGTGCGCAACGACAACCAGAGCTTCACGATCAACTATACGGAGAACATCGCGGCGGCTTACGGCATCGCCTCGGCCAACCTCGGGCGCTGGAGCCTCGTGGCAGGGCTGAGGGGCGAATATACCCACACCCGGGGCAAGGGCGGCGACATCTCGCAGAACTACTTCAGCCTCTTCCCCAACGCGAACGTCTCCTATGCCCTGACCAAAGACGGGGCCTACTCGCTCATCGCCCAGTATGCCCGCACGATCGAGCGCCCGCGCTTCTGGAGCCTCAACCCGCAGCGGTTCCAGATCTCGGACTACACCTACCAGACGGGAAACCCCGAACTCGACCCGGCTTACAAGCAGGACATCAGCCTGACGCTGGTGCTCAAGCACAAGTACACCCTCACGGGCGGCATGACGATCCAGCGCGACGAGATACAGCAGACGATACGCCCCGACGCGGACGACCCGGCGCGCCTGTGCCTGGCGTGGACCAACTTCGACACGACGAAAAACTATTACCTCACGGCCAACGCACCGTTCCAGTTCACCAAATGGTGGACGATGAATCTCAACCTCACCTACATCCGGCAGGGACAGCGCATCGACGAGCACAGCGCCGAAAAACATTACAACTTCTATTTCGTAAACAGCTCGACGACCTTCTCGCTGCCCGCGAAATTCTACATCGACCTGTCGTACCGGTTCCAGAGCCGCATGGACTTCGGCAACTGCTGGGTAAAACCGCTCCATTTCCTGAACGCAGGGATCAAGAAGCGTTTCGGCGACAAGTTCACCGCCTCGTTCTCGGTGCGCAACCTGATCGAGCGCCCGCAGCACATCGGTGCCCGCGGCGACGGGTTCGTGCGCATGGTCGACGTCAAACAGCAGTGGAACGACCGCAGCTTCACGATCGGGGTGACCTACAACTTCAAGTCGGGCAAAACCTTCAAACGCAAGGCGGTCGAAGCAGGTTCGGCCGACGAGAAGAACCGCCTGTAAAGCTCCCGGGGCAGCATCACGGGACACACGACCCGGATCGCATGACCCGAAACACAATATCCCGGAACGTACACAGCACCGCGGCACACAACATCCCCAAACGTGCACAGCAGGACACAGCATCGCGGGATACAACCCGGATCGCGTGACGGGGAACACAGCAACCCGAAAAGCAGCATCCTGAAACGCCCCCTCCCGACCAGTCGGCCGGGAGGGGGCGTTTGTCCGGTTGCCAAAGGCCGGCAGGGAAAGGCAGACGGCAATTGCAGGATACAGTTAAAAAAAATAAAATAGTATTTAATCGACTGAATAATTGTAAAATAAATTATTTATCCGTATATTCGATTTAAATTATTTCACAATTACAAACCCAAAACACATTGCATCCCTGCTCATCCCGCGTCTGAAAATAAAAAAAAACATCCTTCCGGAATACCCGGATCATAGCAGGCCGGATTCCGGCCTGTGCAACAAACCGGTCGTGCGGCGACTCCCGGCTCAAACCGGATTCGGGTTTTTGACGGACGATTGCGGATTTTCATAACGAAAATCGGTACTACACAGTAAATTGCAACTAAAACAAGGTCAACCATGTTACGAAAAATTTTCGGGCTGCTCATTTTCCCGATTCTGGGCGCTTCCGTCCATACTTATGCCCAGGAGGAGTATGACCAGCAAATTTTCCAATACATCAACCAGGAAAAATGGTTCGATGCCAAATCCCTTTACGACACCCGCCACGACGACCTGTCCGAGGTTATCCGCCTGATTTCCGGCGCATTCCTGGGAGCATATTTCAACAGGCCGGCCGAAGGGGTGGCCGCTATCGAAGAGCTGCTGGCCAAATACGGCGGACAGCTCGGGGGACAAGCCGTCATGTACAGGATGCTGGCTGCCAAGAATTTTGCCTCTATGCGTGCCTATGCGAAAATGGATTCTGTATTCACCTATATGCTGGCCTACGACGCCCCCTACCTCGACGACCAGACCCGGAAGGGGATTGCCTCGGGGCTGGAGCAATGCCGGAAGATAGCCCGGCTGCCCCGGACGGAGGTGATCGACCGCTCGCGGGAGGGTTCCCCCGGCACGGTCGGCATGGAGTTGGAGGACGGCCTATTTTACCTGAACGCAGGCTATTGCGGCAAAAGCGTGAAAACCCTGCTGGATATCGGGGCCGAATATACTTCGATAGACCAGAGCCTGGCCGACGAACTGGGTGTCCGGATATTTCAGGATTCACTGCGGATGTCCCCGGCATCTTACATGAAACTGGGAATTCTCGACTCCCTGCAAATCGGATCCATCACCCTCAAAAACGAGATTTGCTGTGTCTTCCCCGACGGTCTGGCGGCACGGAATCGGGAAGCGACCGCCGATTCGGGCATCACACGGATCCGGGCGATGCTGGGGATTTCGACGCTGAGGAAACTATCGGCCCTGACCGTGGATGTAGAGCACGGAACCATCACGTTCGACACCGGGAAGCAACCGCAAACCGGGATTGCCAACTTCATGCTGAAAGACAACATCCCCTACCTGTGGCTGGAACTGAACGGGATTCCGGCGATGATGCACTGGGACACGGGGATGAACGCCAAACCCCGCTTATCGGGCAAGTTCTATGCGGAACACGCATCGTCGCTCCCGGAACTGGGCCCCGTCCGCAAGGGGTCGGAAATAACCGCGGCCGGGGCAGCGGAATACCGTTACCATGCACTCGGCGGCATTTGCGCGAAGATAGGATCGCGGGAGGTGATCCTGCCGGAGGTGCGGGTCGTTTTCGACACGGAGGACATGCATACGGCGGAGGTGCCCGGTTATGACGGGCAGATGAACAACATCGTCGATGTGCGCCGGATACGGATCGACTTCGAAAATATGTGCGTGACGATGGAATGACGGCACCCGGATAACGGAAATGAAATTCAGATGTGAGGCTATGAATCGGACAGCAGTAATTGTTATAACCTGTATTACGGCCGGATATTTTACAGGCTGCGGCGCACCACAATCTGCGGATCGTATCGACGAGAGCCGGGCTACTACAATTAAAATAGCCACAAACAACGGCACACCCGATTTGGACAGTATTGTCCGCAACCATAAATTCACCCTCCTCGAGACATCGGAAGAATGTCTTGTCGGCGAAGTTTATAAATTATCATGCCGGAATAAAAAGTACTACATACTGGACCGGCACCTGCAAAAAGCCCTGTTCGTATTCGACGAAGAGGGTAAATTCCGCAATCGTATAGGACGCAGAGGCCGCGGCCCCGGAGAGTTTATCGAACCGACGGATTTCATCGTGTCAGACTCGACCGTAACGGTGTTCGACATGTTCGGCCATAAACTTCTCTATTACAATCCCGACGGAACATTTATAAGATCGGTACGCCTGCCCTACTCAATTTATGAGATAGAGTCGGGCGGCGACGGTTCTGCCATTTATGCCGTCGGCGGGGATAATTCCAAATGCGATTCGCTGAAAAACTACGAATTGCTCGAGATAGGCCCCGAGGGGGATATTCGGGCAAAAGTCTATAAAAACAAGTACTCGATGGATTTCAGCAACAAATACGATTTGCAGGGCTTCGACGAAGATGTTATCTACAAAAAGGCATTCCGGCCGGCAGTATACATGCTCCGGGATAAAAAATTATATGCAAAATATATTTTCGACATTCCTTCCCATGCACTTCCCGGCGACTATGAAAAACTGTGCAGGGGGAATTTCGAAAGGTTTATAAAACAATACAGGGACGAATACACCTATTTCAACGGTCAATTCTGGGAGACAGACCGTTATGCAGGAATCGGCATCACGGCCAAACGCATGCCCTACCTGGTGGTTTACGACAAGGATACGCACCGTACCGTATCGGGACTGGTCGGTATCACGTTCGGGGGAAACGAGCCAGACAGGAACGGACTGTTCGCCACGGTAATGAACGGCCCGATAGACGTAGCCGGGAACCGGATTACAGGTGTGCTCGACCAAACCAGGTTATCCCCCGGCATGCAAGCGGCATTGTTCGGCCAACGGGAGGAAACCGGCTATGCCAATCCGGTGATCGTCACATTGGATTTGATGCCCTGAGTTATTCGAGCGCACGCAGTGCGGGGTCTGCGAAACCAATTTTTCGGTTCCAGTCCAAGCCGACCCGGCTGAATCCCCCGCCCGGCTTTCGATGGCAGGACAGAGCGCAGTGCGGTATATAAATTGCTGCATGGCGGGGAAAAACACCTCGTCATGCAGCAATTCTATTATCTGGCAGTCCTGTTCGTGGCGGGCGGCGTGGGCTCGGCGCTCATCGTCGCGGCCGACCTGCGTACGCGCCGGCAACCGATGCGCATTATGGAAAGCGTATGGGTACTCACCGCCCTCTGGGCGAGTTTTTTCGGGCTATGGGCCTATTACGCCTTCGGACGCGCCACGCGGCACATGCCCGTGCAAAACAACGGCACCGGAAAGCAGAAAGACTCCGCGAAAATCAGCGAGCCGGCAAAAGGCGGCGGCATCGGGGAAAACGGAAACGAACGGAAGGTCGGCAGCGCCGGGCAGGAAACGGAGAACAGAAAGCCCGGCACGGGCCGACGGAAAGACCTGTCCGTAGCGGGGACGGATCCATGGAAGGTCTCGGAGCCGGAACCGGCCATGAACATGCCGGAACCGGCGATGACCGGGATGCAGATGGAGAACGGAACCACGACAGGAGCGGACGGGGCGGAAGATATGCCCGGAATGAAAGGGACGGCGCTCAAAGCGGGCATGGCAGATGAGGCGGGCATACCGGGAATGACAAACAGGATGGATATGCCGGGAATGACAAACAGGGTGGATATGCCGGGGATGGCTGACAAGGCGGACATGTCGGGGATGACAAACGAGCCGAACATGTCCGGGACTATGGAAGGCATGGACGGGATGGGGAATATGCCGGGGATGAAAGGGCGGCCGCGGTGGCAGCCGGTCGTCTTGTCGACGCTCCACTGCGGGGCGGGGTGTACGCTGGCCGATATCGTCGGCGAATGGTTCCTCTTCTTCGTCCCGGTAGCCATAGGCGGAAGCATACTGGCAGGGACATGGGTCGTGGATTACCTCCTGGCCCTGGCATTCGGCATCGGGTTCCAGTACGCCGCGATCCGGGGCATGGAACGCACGCTCCCGCGCGGTGAAGCGATACGCCGTGCCGCCAAAGCCGACATACTCTCGCTCACGGCATGGCAGGCCGGCATGTACGGCTGGATGGCCGTGGCGATCTTCGCGCTCAACGGCGGTGAGGCAATGCCCCGCACCTCGTTCGTATTCTGGTTCACGATGCAGGTCGCCATGGCATGCGGGTTCCTCGTGGCGCTGCCCGTAAATATCCTCCTGATCCGGGCCGGCATAAAAAAAGGGATGTAGCCGCACCGCATCCCCGGCGGCCGGCCGTGAAATTTACGCGGCTTTGCCCGAAAACTCCGATTTAATCGTTACCTTTGCGCCGACAGCGGAAAAACCGCAACGAAACGTAATTTCAGGTATACACAGGAAAACTTTATGGAAACAAGCACCAATTACAGCAAGACAGCCGGCGTGCGCAGGGCTGACAAGTCCGAGAACACCACCCTGTTCCGCAACGTCTACCTATGGATGACGATGGCCCTCTTCATCACGGGCGCAACGGCCCTGACGGTCTCCGACTCGCCGACGCTGCTCAATGCCATCTTCGGCAGCAAAGTCGCATTCTTCGGCCTGATCATCGCCGAACTGGCGCTGGTCATCATCCTCTCGTCGTTCATCTTCCGCATGTCGTTCCTCACGGCAACGCTGATGTTCATCGCCTACTCGATCCTCAACGGCGCGACGCTGGCTTCGATCTTCCTGCTCTACACCGCATCGTCCATCGCATCGACCTTCTTCGTGACGGCCGGCACGTTCGGCGCCATGGCGCTGTTCGGGTATTTCACCAAGCGCGACCTCTCGGGCATCGGGAACATGGGTTACATGGCGCTTATCGGCATCATCATCGCAACGGTGGTGAACCTTTTCCTGCGCAGCGAAACGATGATGTGGGTGATAACCTACATCGGCGTACTGGTGTTCGTCGCCCTCACGGCCTATGACACACAGAAGATCAAGAAGATGGTGATGAACGCCGAGGTCGTGGACGAATCGACGCAGAAAATCGCACTGCTGGGATCGCTGACCCTCTACCTGGACTTCATCAACCTGTTCCTCTACCTGCTCCGGATTCTCGGAAGCCGCAAGTAGTCAGGCACCGACAACACAAAAGGGACGGGATACGCTGGCGCGTCCCGTCCCTTTGCTTTCTACCCCGGAGCCGGGCTAAAACTGCACCCGGGGTGCGGTTTCGGTGCCTTCGGCAGCCTCGAAGTAGGGCTTCTGCCCGAACCCGAACAACTTGGCCACCAGATTGGCCGGGAAGCGGCGCACGGCGACGTTGTAGGTCTTGGCCACTTCGTTGAACTCCTTGCGGGCCACTGAAATACGGTTCTCGGTGCCTTCGAGCTGCGCTTGCAGTTCGAGGAAATTCTGGTTGGCCTTCAGGTCGGGATAGCTCTCCGACACGGCGATCAGGCGCCCCAGCGCCGAGCGCACCTGCGCCTGCGCCTGCTGGAACTCGGCGAGTTTCTCGGGCGTGAGGTCGTCGGCCGAAAGGTTGATCGAAGTGGCTTTCGCACGGGCCTCGGTTACGGCCTCGAAAGTCTGCGACTCGTGTGCGGCATAGCCCTTGACCGTGTTCACCAGGTTGGGAATCAGGTCGGCACGGCGCTGGTACTGCGTTTCGACATTCGACCATGCGGTCTTCAGCCCCTCCTCCTTATTGACAAATCCGTTGTACGTTGCGTAGAAGAAGATCACCACGACGGCGACGACTCCAATCCAAATCCATTTCTTCATAATATAAAGTGTTTTAAATTCATTCCAATCTTATCCCGTCGGGGCCGGGAAAACCATTCCGGCCGCCCGCAAAGCCAGCCTTTGTCCGGCAAACAGCCGCCCGCAACCGGCAAAGCCGCCCGGCATGCCCTTCGGCCTTTACCAGCGCGAGCCGGCACCGCCGCCACCGAACGAACCGCCGCCGAAACCACCGCCTCGCGACCCTCCGCCGAAGCCGCCGAAACCACGCCCCCCGATGATCGTGCCGCCGCCCGCGCCGCCGCCGAAATTGTCGTCACGCAGGTTTTTGGCCTGCCGTTTGACCACGGCGCCGCAATTCGAGCAGACGTAGGTATATTCGACCAGCCGGTAGTTGGGCGTCACCTTCAGGATGTCGCTCGACTGCTGCCGGAGTGTCAGTTTATGGCATTTCGGGCAACGCTTGCGGGCGTAGTAACCCAGCAGGATCACGCCCATCGGCACTACGACGAACCCGGTGACGATCAGGAAAACCGCCCATGCGGGCAGCTCGTCGCCGCCCGCATCGGCACCGCCCAGATCCAGTTCGCTCCCTTCGAGCAGCTGCGACACGGCTTCGACCCCCTGCACCATGCCGAGGCTGTAATCGCCCTGGCGGAATGCCGGGAGCATGTATTTGAGCTGGATGCGCTTGCAGATCGCATCGGGCAGCACGCCCTCCAGCCCGCCGCCCGTGACGAAACGGATCTCGCGGCGGTCTTTGACCAGCAGGATGCCCAGCCCGTTGTCGTTGCGGGCCTGCCCTACGCCCCATGCGGAGAAGAGGTCGATGGCGAAGTCGAAGACGTCGCCGCCCGCGATATCGTCCACGGCGACCACGGCGACCTGGGCGACGGCCTGCTCGCGCAGTGCAGCGCACAAACGGTCGATATGCGCCACGGCCTCGTCCGAGAGTATCCCGTCGGGGTTCGAGACGTAACGCGTGCGGTCGGCGCGCTGGACATTGGGGATGTCTTCGACGCGGTAGGTTTCGGCCTGTGCCGCGAGGCACGGGACGAACAGCAGGCAGAGGAGAAGGAAGCGTTTCATAATCATGGGCAAAAATAGGAAAAATTCCATAAAAGGAACGCGACCGCGCGGGGATTCGTATTCCGCGGCGGATAAAAACGGTACGCCGGCCCCGAGCGGGCGCCCCGGGCCGGGTTTGCAGGCCGCAGCCGGGCATCGGGCGGGGAAGCAGCCAGGCATCGGGCGGGCATCGGGCG
>NZ_FR893424.1:0-4993 GCF_000435435.1 Alistipes sp. CAG:29
CGACAGGGCGGGGCGGCATCGCCACGGGCATGCGCGGCGAGGCCCCGGCGGACACCGCCGTGCGTCCTGCCGCATCTTCCGCCGAGCGGGTCGGGATCGTGGTCTGCGGCCGGCGCACGGCCTATTCGGATTCCCTGCTGGAATTTGCCCGCGGGCGGCATATGGCCTCGCGCGTCGATTTTATCTACGAACTCAGCCCCGACGACCTGCCGGCGCTGTTCCGCCTCGCCCATGCCTTCGTCTACCTGCCCGATGCCGGGATCGAGGCGTCGATCGTGCCCGTGGTGGAGGCGATGCGTGCCGGGGTGCCCATGGTGCTGAGCGACACGCAGCTCAACCGCGAGGCCGCCGGCGACGCCGCGGCCTATGTCCGCCCTGAGGCGGCGGGGGAGGTGGCCGCTGCGCTGGAAAACGTGCTGTCGGACGCGAATTTCCGCCGCGAGATGAAAGCCCGTGAACGCCGCCGCGCCGAACTTTTCTCGGAATACGCCGTCGCCCGCCGGCTGATCGACATTTACAGTTCGCTGTGAAGCGCTTGGCCTTCCCGAAAGGAGCATAAATCCGGAAAAAAATACCAGAAATCTCTTGGGTATTTCCAATTTAATACCCTATCTTTGTGTTCGCAAAATAACAAGCTGGTATTTGACGCGAAATATTCACTAACTTAAATTTTATATTTGCTATGAAAGTTTCTCATATCGAGCATCTTGGCGTCGCAGTGAAGAGCCTCGATGAAGCAATTCCCTACTGGGAAAACGTATTGGGCCTGAAATGCTATGCCATCGAAGAGGTCGCTGACCAGAAGGTGCGCACGGCGTTTTTCATGTTGGGGCAGACCAAGATCGAACTGCTGGAACCCACTTCGGAGGAGTCGACCATCGCCAAATACATCGAAAACCGCGGCGTCGGTATCCACCACATGGCGCTTGCCTGCGAGAATATCGAGGAGCAGCTCGCCGATGCCGAAGCCAAGGGCATCCGCCTGATCGACAAGACCCCGCGCAAGGGCGCCGAGGGGATGACCATCGCTTTCCTGCACCCCAAATCGACCCAGGGCATCCTGACCGAGCTTTGCGAGAATAAGAACAAATAGTGTAACAAGGAATATTGCGGAATCTCCGAATTCCGCCAAAGGCGGAACAGAAGTCCCTCCCGAGGGAGTGACTTAGGGTGGGGTCAGACCTGTAAACGCGGCCGCAGGCCGCGGGCGATACCTGCCGGGAAATTCCGGGGTTCGGAAAAATTACAAACCTACATACTTATGAGTGAAATTCAGAACAAGATCAACCAGCTGATCGAGAACCGCGAAACCGCGCGTCTCGGAGGCGGTCAGAAGCGTATCGACGCCCAGCATGCCAAGGGTAAGTACACGGCCCGCGAGCGCATCCAGATGCTGCTCGACGAAGGCTCCTTCGAGGAGTTCGACATGTTCGTGACGCACCGCTGCTATGACTTCGGGATGGACAAGAGCCATGCCTTCGGCGACGGCGTAGTGACCGGTTACGGTACGATCAACGGACGCCTGGTCTATGTTTTCGCACAGGACTTCACCGTGACGGCGGGTTCGCTGTCGCTGTCGATGTCCGACAAGATCTGCAAGGTCATGGACATGGCCCTGCGCAACGGCGCCCCCTGCATCGGCATGAACGACTCGGGCGGTGCGCGTATCCAGGAAGGCGTGAACGCGCTGGCCGGCTATGCCAACATCTTCCAGCGCAACGTGATGTCGTCGGGCGTCATCCCGCAGATTTCGGCCATCTTCGGCCCCTGCGCCGGCGGTGCCGTTTATTCGCCCGCGCTGACCGACTTCATCATCATGAAGAAGGAGACCTCGAACATGTTCCTCACCGGCCCGAAGGTCGTGAAGACCGTGACGGGCGAAGACGTGACGCAGGAGCAGCTGGGCGGTGCCACGATGCACACCACCAAGTCGGGCGTGGCGCAGTTTGCCGTCGATACCGAGGAGGAGGGCATCGAGCTGATCCGCAAGCTCATCTCCTACATGCCGCAGAACAACATGGAGGACGCCCCGCTGGCCGTCTGCAACGACTCGATCACGCGCCTGGAGGATTCGCTCAACGAGATCATCCCCGACAACGCCAACAAACCCTACGACATGGCCGAGGTCATCCGTGCGATCGTGGACAACGGTGAGTACCTGGAGTCGGCTCCCGGATACGCCAAGAACATCATCACCTGCTTCGCGCGTTTCAACGGCCAGTCGGTCGGCATCGTCGCCAACCAGCCCAAGTTCATGGCCGGCGTGCTCGACATCAACGCCAGCCGCAAGGCCGCGCGTTTCATCCGCTTCTGCGATGCGTTCAACATTCCGATCGTGACCCTGGTGGACGTTCCGGGCTTTCTGCCGGGTACGACCCAGGAATACGGCGGCGTGATTACGCACGGCGCCAAGCTGTTGTTCGCCTATTGCGAGGCTACGGTTCCCAAGGTCACCGTCACGCTGCGCAAGGCGTACGGAGGCGCCTATATCGTGATGTCGTCGAAGCACATCCGCGGTGACATCAACTACGCATGGCCGACGGCCGAGATCGCCGTGATGGGCGCCAGCGGTGCCGTCGAGGTGCTCTACGGCAAGGAGGTAGCAGCGATCGAGTCGCCCGAAGAGAAAGCCAAGTTCGTGGCCGAGAAGGAGAAGGAGTACAACGACAAGTTCTCGAACCCCTACAACGCCGCCCGCTACGGCTATATCGACGACGTGATCGAACCGCGCAACACGCGCTTCCGCATCATCCGTGCGCTGCAGTCGCTGGCAACCAAGCGCCTGCAGAACCCCGCGAAGAAGCATTCGAATATTCCGTTGTAATAGAATCGCATGAGTATGAGAATATTATCGGTAATAGACTGGAGCTGGTCGGAGATGCTGTGGGTGGCACTCATCAGTATCTGCCTCGTGTTCCTCGTGCTGGTTCTGCTGGTGTGGGTGATGAAGCTCTTCGGCTATGTCTTCACGCGCCGCCAGGCCGCTGCGACTGCCGCTGCCAATAAGTCCGCGGTAGTTCCGGGGCAGATCCACGACGAGGAGATCGCGGCCATCGCCACGGCCCTGAAACTCTACCGGAGCGCCCTGCACGACAGGGAGTCCGAGGTGCTGACCATCATGAGCATCAAGCGTGCCTATTCGCCCTGGAATTCGAAAATTCACGGTTTAACCCCGCTTCCCGAAAGGAAATAGAACTTAAATAACAATGAAAGATTACTCACTGAAAATCAACGGACAGAATTATACCGTGCAGATCGACGAGGTGAACGACGCCTCGACGGTGGCGCACGTCGTCGTCAACGGTACGGCCTACGAGGTCGAGATCGAAGGCGCCAAGACCTCTGCCGCATCGCGGCCCCAGGTGGTGCCCGCTCCCAAGGAAGCCAACAGTGCCATGATTACCCCTGCGACGGCTTCGCCTTCGCCCCGCATCGCCCCTTCGGCCCCCTCGTCGGGTTACGCCGTGAAATGCCCGCTGCCCGGCACCGTGCTCTCGGTCAAGGTGCAGGTCGGCGACAAGGTGGCCTCGGGCCAGACGCTCGTCGTGCTCGAAGCCATGAAGATGGAGAACAATATCGACGCCGACCGTGCCGGTGTAGTCAAGGAGGTCTGCATCCAGCAGGGCGCTACGGTTATGGAAGGCGATAACCTGATCGTTATCGAATAGCCCTATGCTGACAATGCTAACCTCGAACGCTGACTTCGTATGGGACAGCCTGCGTAACTTCGCCGGTTCGACCGGTATCGCGGGTTTCTTCTCCGAGATGGGCTGGGGGAGCGTCGCCATGATCTGTGTGGCATTCTTCCTGCTCTACCTGGCTATCAGGCACAAGTTCGAACCGCTGTTGCTGTTCACCATCGCCTTCGGCATGCTGCTCACCAACCTGCCCGGTGCGAACCTCTACCATACCGAGCTTTTCGCCGACGGACATGTCCACTGGGATATTTTCGTGGCGAATGCCGGACTGCTCGACTACCTCTACCTGGGTGTGAAACTGGGTATTTACCCCTGCCTGATCTTCGTCGGCGTGGGGGCGATGACCGATTTCGGCCCGCTGATCGCCAACCCGAAGAGCTTCCTGCTCGGCGCCGCCGCGCAGATCGGTATCTTCGTGACGTTCCTCGGCGCCTACGCCCTGGGCTTCACGCCCGCGCAGGCCGGTTCCATCGGTATCATCGGCGGTGCGGACGGCCCGACGGCCATCTACCTCACCTCGATGCTGGCCCCCGAACTGCTGGGCCCGATCGCTGTGGCGGCCTACTCCTACATGGCGCTCGTGCCGGTGATCCAGCCACCCATCTTGCGCGCGCTGACCAGCAAGAAGGAGCGTGGCATCAAGATGCGTACGCTGCGCCCGGTTTCGAAGTTGGAGCGTATCCTCTTCCCGCTGATCATCGCCGTGATTATCTCGCTGCTGCTGCCGAGTGCGGCGCCGCTGATCGGCTGCCTCATGCTGGGTAACCTGATGAAGGAGTGCGGCGTGGTAGACCGTCTGAGCAAGACGGTGCAGAACGAACTGATGAACATCGTGGTGATTTTCCTCGGCCTCACGGTCGGCGCTACGGCTACGGCCGAGGCGTTCCTGAACTTCCGTACGCTGGGGATCCTCGTGCTGGGTGTCATCGCGTTTGCTATGGGAACCGCCGGAGGCGTGCTGCTGGCCAAACTGATGAACGTCTTCAGCAAGGACGGGAACAAGATCAACCCGCTGATCGGTTCGGCAGGCGTTTCGGCAGTCCCGATGGCTGCCCGCGTATCGCAGACCGAAGGCCAGAAGGAGAACCCTTCGAACTACCTGCTGATGCACGCCATGGGGCCCAACGTGGCCGGCGTGGTCGGTTCTGCCGTCGCTGCGGGTATCCTGCTGTCGTTCCTCGGATAATACTACGCCGGGCGGCTTAAGTGCCGTCCGCGACAGGGGCGGGCTCCGGTTTTCGGAGCCCGCCTTTTTTGTGAGTGGTCGTGCCGGGTTTTTGCAGGCAGTCGGCGCC
>NZ_FR893424.1:5067-17224 GCF_000435435.1 Alistipes sp. CAG:29
TCCCGTCACGCGCTCCCTCTTCATTCCGTTTTTTTTTGTTGCCGGATGCGTTTTATTGGACAACAGTGCGATTTTTTTGTATCTTTATGAAAAATCCGATCCGCTTGTATCCGGTGAAAAAACATTGACTATGAAAAAATGGTGTGTATGGTTGCTTGCCTTGTGTGTGTCGCAGGGGGCTGCGGCACAGGATTCCGAGGCCGGGGAGTGCGTCTTCCACACGGGTTTAGAACAATATCCGACCTTTATGGGCGGAGACCTCACGGAGTTCCGTGCCTGGGTGTACCGCAATATCCGCTATCCCCGCGAGGCCTTCGACCGGGGCGAGCAGGGGCGTATCCTCGTTAGCTTCGTCATCGACACGCTCGGGAACGTTACGCAGGTGGAGCCGTCGTTGTACGGCATCCGTTCCTCGTTTTTCGTATTTTCGTCCGGACTGATTCCTGAATTATGAGCCGAGGTAAATGGATCATTGCTTTTCTCTGCGTGCCGGCTGCCCTGCTCGGGGCGGCTCTCCTCCGGTCGGGGCATATCTCCGGGAGGTTGCAGGCGGAAGGCGTCGAGACGAAGGCCGTGCTGACAGGCAGCTCTTCACGGGCTGAATTCGTCGGGTACAGGCCCCGCAGCCGTCGTTACCGCGGGAAACATACGGTCTGTTACTTCGATTACCGTTATGTGGTCGGCGGACAAACGTACACCGGTAAGGTGCGCAAAAAAGAGAACCTCCATACGGCCCGCATCGGCGATTCGGTCGTGGTGCGCTACCTGCCCGACGACCCCGGCGTGCACCGGCTCGTGACCGATTCGGCGGGACGCTACGAGGTCGTCCGCCATGCCCGCGGACGTTCCCGTAGCGGTCGCTGACCCGCGGCCGCGTTCCCGCCTGCCTGCCCGTTCGATTTGTAATTCCGGATATAAAATCGTATGTTTGCAGGGATCGTCTACCCGAATCCATTTGAAAATGACCCGATTCTTTTTTCTCCTTGCTGCGCTCCCGTACTTTGCGGGCAGCGCTGCGGCACATCCGGCCATCCTGCCGGATTCTTCCGCCGTGGTAAGGCTGGATACCGCCGCTTCCGGCCGGACTGTTTACCTGCGCGTGGACGAGCCTCCCCGGTTCCAGGGGGGCGACGTGCTCGCTTTCCGGGACTGGGTGTTCCGGCATCTTTGTTTCGGCGGGGAGATGTTCCGCGAGGGGGTCGAGGCGCGCCTGGTCGTGTCGTTCGTCGTCGGCAGGCAAGGGGCGGTCGAGGAGCCGGAAGTGGTCAGTTCGACGGACGAACGATGCTCGGCCGAAGTCCTGCGTGTGCTCGCCTCCGCACCGCGGTGGACTCCCGGACGCCTGGGGAACGTTGCGGTGCGCACGAAACTGGTAATGCCCGTCAATATCCAGTTGGCGGTGCCTACGGCCGCGGATTCGCTCGCGGCGGGGCTGTCGGATGGAATTCCGTTGGAGGAGGATGTGGCCGGGGAACTGGAACGGATGCCGCTATTTCAGGGCGGGGATCTGCAAAGTTTCCGCAAATGGGTGATGGAGAACCTGAAATATCCCCGGGAGGCGCTCGAGGATGAAGTCGAAGACGACATTGTAGTGACGTTCATTGTCGAAAAGGACGGGACGCTGTCCGAAATCGTCGTGGAGCAGGGACTGAATCTGGCCCTGATCCGGGAAGTAGGGCGGGTGCTCACCCTGTCGCCCAAGTGGGAACCCGGACGGCTCGGGAACGGTGAACCGGTGCAGGTGAGGTATACGCTTCCGTTGATTTTCCGGCTGGACAGAACCCGGCCTGCCGGGCAGCCGGTGCGACCGTCCGTCCCGGGACGGGAAGTCCGGGTCGGCGTTGATGACTATTCTCGTTTTTAATCCGTATTATTTTGCAGAACGAAAACTTTTTAGTACCTTTGCGCACCCGTAAAGTGCGGGGAACGGATTACAAACAAGTTAAATTAAACGTAAAACACAGTGGATTCATTAAGCTACAAGACTATCTCGGCCAATGCTTCGACGGTGACCAAGGAATGGGTCGTCATCGACGCTGCGGATGAGGTATTGGGACGTCTTGCATCGCAGATCGCGAAGATCCTCCGAGGCAAGAACAAGCCCAGCTACACGCCCCACGTGGACTGCGGTGACTACGTCATCGTCATCAACGCGGACAAGGTGAAGCTCACGGGCAAAAAAATGACCGACAAGGTCTACACGCGTCACACCGGATACCCCGGCGGCCAGCGTTTCGCTACGCCTGCCGACTATCTGGCCAAGAAACCGACGTTCATCGTCGAAAAAGCAGTCAAGGGCATGCTGCCCCGCACCCGTCTGGGCGCCGCGCTGCTCAGAAACCTGAAGGTATATGCCGGCACGGAGCATCCGCACGCAGCGCAGAACCCGAAGACCATTAAGTTAAACGAGATTAAGTAAGAGTTATGGAAGTTGTAAACACCGTAGGTCGTCGTAAGGCCGCTGTGGCTCGCGTATACGTGAAGCCGGGTAAGGGTCAGATTACAATCAACCGCAAGGCGCTTGAAGTTTACTTCCCGCTCGAAATTCTCCAGTACCAGGTGAAGCAGCCGCTGCTGGCTACCAACACGGTGGAGAATTACGACATCGTCATCAACCTCGATGGCGGTGGTATTACGGGACAGGCTTCGGCTGCTCGCTTGGGCATCGCACGCGCATTGTGCGAAATCGACGCTGAGATGCGTCCGGCACTGAAAAAGGCCGGGTTCCTCACGCGCGATCCCCGCGAGGTTGAGCGTAAGAAGCCCGGTCAGCCCGGAGCACGCCGCAAGTTCCAGTTCAGCAAGCGTTAATCGCACGACCGGATTTCGGCAAGCACGGTGCGGGTTACAAACCGGAAAGACTACCTATATTATCTATACGCGTATTACTTTCAGGTTGCCCCGCCGCGGAAAACCCGTGGGATCGGCCAGGCCGCTACCCGTCGGGTTGAAGAAAAGAGAATTAAAATTAACAAACACGATTGAATTAAAATGTCACGTACAGATTTTAATACATTATTGGAAGCCGGTGCGCACTTCGGTCACCTGAAGCGCAAATGGAACCCCAAAATGGCTCCTTACATCTTCATGGAGAAGAACGGCATCCACATCATCGACCTGCACAAGACCGTGCTCAAGATCGATGAGGCTGCCGCAGCCATCAAGCAGATCGCCAAGAGCGGCCGCCGCGTGCTGTTCGTAGCCACGAAGAAACAAGCCAAGGATATTGTTGCCGAAAAGGTGGCAGCCGTCGGTATGCCTTACGTCACAGAGCGTTGGGCAGGCGGTATGCTGACAAACTTCCCCACCATACGTAAAGCCGTCAAGAAAATGGCTACCATCGACAAGATGAATAGCGACGGCACGTTCGATAACTTCTCCAAGCGTGAGAAGCTCCAGATTTCCCGCCAGCGCGCGAAGCTCGAGAAGAACCTCGGCTCGATCGCCGACCTGACGCGCCTGCCGGCCGCCCTGTTCGTCGTCGACGTGCAGAAGGAGGCCAACGCCGTAAGGGAGGCAAAACGCCTGAGCATCCCCGTATTTGCAATGGTAGATACTTGTTGTGATCCGACCGACATTGATTACGTTATACCTGCAAATGACGATGCTACCAAGTCGATTGCCGTGGTGCTCGAAGCCATGTGCGCCGCAATCGCCGAGGGTACCGAGGAGCGTAAGCTCGAAAAGGAGAAGGAAGCCCAGGAGGCTGAGGCAGGTGCCGACGCTCCCGTGAAGAAGGAGGGCAAGCCCCGCATCAAGAAGGCCGTGAAGGCCGCTATCGATGCCGAGCAGGCCGCCGTAGCCGAGGTCGTCGCAGCTGTGGAGACTCCGTTCGAGGAGCCCGCAGTTGAAGCAGCAGTTGAAGCTGTAGCCGAAGCAGCAGCCGAAGAGGCTGCAGCCGAGGCCAAGGCCGAGTAATCGCCTTTTTGGGGAAATCAATTAACAATAAAAAGAAAGGAAAATTATTATGGAAATCAAAGCTGCTGATGTAATGAAGCTCCGCAAGATGACCGGTGCCGGTATGATGGACTGCAAGAATGCCCTGATCGAGGCCGAAGGTGACTTTGCACGTGCTCAGGACATTATCCGCGAGAAAGGCAAGCTCGTCGTTGCCAAGCGCGCCGACCGCACCGCTACCGAGGGTGTCGTCGTTACGAAGATCGTAGGCCAGAAGGCTTACCTTCTCTGCCTGGCCTGCGAGACCGATTTCGTGGCTCAGAATGCAGAATATACCGCATCGGCCAACGCGATGCTGGAGGTTGCCGTAAAGAACGACGCCGCAGACCGCGACGCCCTGATGGCCTCGAAGAATGACGAAGGCCACACCGTCGAGGAGATGGTGACCGAGAAATCGGGACAGACGGGCGAGAAGATCGAACTGGCATACTATGCCCGCATCGAGGCTCCCTATTGCGCCGCTTACGTGCACTTCAACAAGAAGCTCGGCACGATCCTCGGTTTCAACAAGGAGGTTCCCGCCGAGGTCGCCCACACCGTTGCCATGCAGGCTACGGCGATGGCTCCGGTTTCGATTTCGGAGGCCGACTGCCCCGCGGAGATCGTGGAGCACGAGCGTAAGATCGCCGTCGAGGCCATGAAGCAGGATCCCAAGAACGCCAACAAGCCCGAGGCTATCCTCGAGAAGATCGCCGAGGGTAAGATGCGCAAGTTCTTCGAGGAGAACACGCTGCTGAACCAGCCGGTGGTAGGCGAAAAGGAGACGATCGCCGAGTTCATCCACAAGGCGGACAAGGAGGCTACGGTTGTCGCTTACAAGCGTTTCGCGCTGGGCGAGTAATCTGTCACCAAGGGGTGCGATGCGCCCCGCCATATATTCGAAAAGGCCGAAACCCACTGTGGTTTCGGCCTTTTTTATCGGCAGCCGTAATTTTTTGCACTCCCTGGCGACTATTGGGGTAAAAGGCTGAAACATGGATACGGAACAGCGGTTCATCGAACTTATCGAGCATCACAAACGCATAATCTACAAGGTGTGCTATGTCTATGCACCCGGGCGCGGGCAGATCGACGACTATTTTCAGGAGGTCGTGCTGGCTCTGTGGCGGGGATTCCCCGATTTCCGGGGAGAGAGCAAAACTGCCACGTGGGTATACCGCATCGCGTTGTATACCTGCATTTCGTTTGTCCGCCGCCGGATGCGGCGTCCGCAAAGCGTGCGCCTTTCGGTCGACCTGGCGTGCGACGACGATATGCAGGCCCGCGAGCAGCTCGACGAGCTGTATGCGGTGATCTCACGCTTGGGCCGGCTCGACCGGGCGCTGATCCTGCTGTGGCTCGAAGAACGTCCCGCCGGGGAGATCGCCGCCATCACGGGCCTGTCTCCCGGCAATGTGGCCGTGAAACTGACCCGTATCCGCTGCAAACTGCGTAAAATGTATAACCGGTAAAATTCAGGAATTATGGAACTCGAAGAGTTGAAACTCAAATGGAAAGTACTCTCGGAACGGCTCGACCGGGAGCAGGTGATCCGGCGGCAGGATATGGAACGTATGCTGCGGGGACGTGTCGGTTCGTACTTGCACTATGTACAGCTCATGCTGCTGTTGGGTGTGGCGGTTGTCCCGCTATGTGTCGCAATCGGCAAATTCCGCGGAGTATCCGGTATTTTCATCTGGTGGGTCGTGGCGGGCTACCTTTTATGTCTGCTCCCTTCGTTCTTTTCCCTGTGGTTGCTGCTGCGGGTGTCGCGCTGCGATGCCGATATCGTCGAGTGTGAACACCGCATGACCCGCTATGCGGCCTTTGCCGGAGCGTATTATATTTTCCAGTATGTCGTCGTAATCCTGTTCGTTGCAGGCATGCTGCTGTATGCGGCGGGCTACTATACGGCGCATGGCATGTGGTGGACGGTCGCCGCCCTGCTCTCGCTGACGGCGGTTGCCTGCATCGTGATAACACATCATGAGTGGGGGCGTATCCGTGACCTGCAGCGGCGTATCCGCGAGCTGCGGGAATTCGATGAAGCGTAACGCTTTGTGCTGGAAACAGACGCACTCCGGTGCGGCTGTTTCGTTGGCCGGTCTGGAGTGCTTTTTTGCAGACTGCCGTTTCCCGGGAACCGCATTTATCGGCCGTCCGGTCTCCGGTTACCGGATTCCGAGCCGCCACATGACCCGGAGGACGAAACGCCGCACGCCCCGGGGGAGTGCCAGCCACCTGCGCGACCGCCGTTTCCAGCGGCGGGAGCTGGTGCGGACGATGCGTCCCGACGGCAGGGTGACAGCCGTCATCACGGCGACGATATCCTTGCCGAGGCAATGCTCCGTCGTGCGGTAATTACCGTCCCCGGACAGGGTGAAACGGAGTGTCCCCGCGGCGGAATCCCTCTCTGCGGGGTTTTCCGCGGATGCCGCAGGGGACGGGGCATTCCCTGCGGCTGGTGCGCATACGGGACGGTTTCCTTCGCAGCGGACGCCTGTTTCGATCCCGACGATGCGGTGCAGGATATGGCGCCCTTCGCAGCGAAACAGGACGACGTCGCCCGTCCGCAGGGCGCCGATGCCGCTCGGCGGCGGAGCCGGATGGCGGGTGCCGCAGGCGGGTGTGTGCAGGTCGGGTGCCGTGCCGGGGGTGTCGCCGGAAAGTCGGGTCTGGCGGGCGGTGCTGGCATTGCCGTCGGCGGCGCGGGTTTCGGGGACGGGATCCGCAGGTGCCCCGGCTGCCGGGACAGGTGCCGGGGCATATTTCGCAATCGGGGTCAGTACGGCGATGTCCCGTTCGTTGCGCAGCAGCGGCCGCATACTGTGCCCTTTCATGCGGATCTGGACTTCGTGTCCTTCGGCGAGCATCGCTTCGACCTGTTCGAAGAAGAGGCGGTTGGTCAGCAGCATCAGCGGAGGGTGTTTGGGGCGTCGTCACCGAATACCGTGCGGCAGGAGAGACGGGCTGCCGCGGCATCGGGCAGGCATTCGAGGTGGTAGACGGGGACTTGCGCCACGATTTGGGATACGAGGCGGCAGATGGCGTCTTCCAGCCGCTCGTCGTGTGCGAACGACGGCGGGCACGAAGGCAGCAGCGCCCCGATGGCTTCGATGGGACGCAGGCGGCGGATGCGGTTCTGCGGTGCCTGCGAAAGCCGCACGATGCCCGCTATCGGATGGCTTACGTTGCGGTAACACGGGGTTTTGCCGCTCCACGGCGACCCGCAGGCGAGAACGCCTTGCAGGGCGGGAATCGTATCTGCCGCGGGAGCGCTTGCCGCTTCGGCAGCCCCTTCCGGGGCGATCCGGATGATCGGGCTGTCGTCGTTGAGCAGGCGTGCCCCGGGGATATGCTCGCGCCACAGGCGCGTGTGGGTGCTCTTTCCCGTGCCCGATTCGCCGAGGAAGAGTACGGCGCGCCCGTCCAGGCTGATCACCGACGAGTGTACGGCTACCGCCCGGCGTTCCAGCGCGGCGATGTTGAACATCGTCCACAGCCCGAAGCGGAACAGCGCCGGATTGTGCTCCGGGGTGATGTCGCTCGTGGCGTCGGGGCTGCCGAAGGCTTTGTGAAACCGTGCCGGGGCGCTGCCGTCGCGGGGTGTCATGGTAAGCAGGTAGCCCTCCGTGTCGCGGCCGAAACGGCAGTCGGCATCGGCGTCGGTGAAGTCGAATGCGTCGAGTTCGCAATAGCCGGCCGTGTCGCCGGCGAGCAGTCCCGTGTGCAGGATGAGGTCTGGTTGTGCCGTGTCCGCCGGGGATGTCGCAGGGTGGGGTGCACTCCTTTCCGTCCCCGGGGTTTCCGACGGGGAGGGTGCTGCGGTTGTCGCCGTTCCGGGCACGGGGCCCGCCATACGGTTGCTGCCGGCGTCCGTTTCCGTTTTGTTTTCGGCCGCGAACGGTGCCAGCGCCATGCCGAAGGCGCCTGTCGTGAACCGGTGCGGGATGTCGATGCGTATGCCGGCTATGAGGTATTCCATGTTTTATTCTCCTATCGTTATGATCCTGTTACAGTATTCGAGCGAGCTTTCGCGGTGGGCGATGACGACCAGTGTCAGCCCGGCATCCCGTGCAGCGAGCCCGGCGATAGAGCGGTTGATCTCCTCTTCGGTGCGGCTGTCGAGCGCCGAGGTCGCCTCGTCGAAGAAAAGCACGTCGGCCTGCCGGTAGAGCGCACGGGCGATGCCGATGCGCTGGCGCTGTCCGCCCGAGAGGCGGCAGCCGCACTCCCCGACGTGGGTGTCGATCCCTTTCGCCAGCCCGGTGACCAGCTCCCCGAGCTGTGCCGCGCGGAGCGCCTGCATGACCCGCTCCCGGTCGACCTCCCCGGCGGGGATGCCCAGCGCGACGTTGGCCGCGAAGCTGCCGTCGGCGATGAAAAGGTTTTGCGAGACGTACCCGATGCGGTTCTGCCATGCCCGGCGGTTGGCCGCCGTAAGTGGCGTGCCGTCGATGGCGATTTCACCCCCGCTCGGCTCGTACAGCCCCAGCAGCAGGTTGAAGAGCGTCGTTTTCCCGGCGCCCGAGGCTCCGCGGATACCGATGCGCTCGCCCTTGCGGATCGTCAGCGAAAGGCCGTGAAAAAGCTCGCGCCCGCCGTCCGCGAAGCGGAACCTAAGGTCGCGCACGGCGATCTCATGCCGGAACGGCAGCTTTTCGGGGGAGCTGGCGGTATCGGCGGCGGGGTTCCCGGGATTGCCGGAATTGCCGGAATTGCCGGAATTGCCGGGGGCAACGGTTGCGGCGGATGTGCTGCGCGGGCCGGGGGTGTCCCGGCAGTCCGGGTTTGCCGGCGCCGGGGGGCAGTCCGCTGCGGCGTCGCGCAGGATGCCGATCGTGTAGCGGTTGTATTTGATGGCCGTCCAGCCGGTCATGATGTTGCGCACCGAGGGCATCAGGCGCAGTGCGGCCACGGCGAATACGCCGAACAGCATTTGCGCCCGCCCGTCGCCGTCGCCGAGGCTCAGTGCCACGAGCAGGGCCATGCCCACGGCCAGCCCGACCTCGGTGAAGGTCTGGGGCAGCAGCCCGATCGCCGTTTCGCGCAGGCGCGTGCGGATCACCTGATCCATCGCCCGGTCGAACTGGCGGAGCATCATCGGGAAGGCATTGTTGATCTCGATGTCGGCATAGCCGCGGAAGGTCTCGGCCACGAGCCGCGCCTTTTCGCGCTGCGCCTTGTTTTCCAGTTCCCCGTAGCGGTTGATGCGGTTGCGCACCAGTCCGTAATAGAGCCAGATCGAGGGCAGGAAGACCGCCAGGGCGAGCAGTGCCGCGAGGGGCGTGTACCACATCAGCGCCCCGAACAGCAGCACGAGCAGCATCGCCTCGGCGGCGATGGCGGCGGCGGGTTTGAGCACGCCCGCCGCGAAGGCCAGGCAGACGACGTTGACGTTGCGGGCCAGTACGGCCGAGTTCGACGCCTTGACGAACGGCAGCCCCCGGTCGTGGTAGGTAACGAGCAGCCGCCGCGAAAGCGTGCGGTAGAGGTCGTAAATATAGGTGCGTTCGACGCGGGCGAGCCACAGCCCGAGCAGGCACTTCAGGACGATCACGCCCACCACAGCCGCGCAGACCGCCAGCGCGAAAGTGCGTTGTGAGGCGAAGCCCAGCCCTTCGTAGGCGCGTGTCAGCACCCCGCCGCCCTCGAGGCTGCCGGGGTCGAGCACCAGCGCCAGCACGGGCAGCAGCATGGCCAGCCCGAGGAAATTCAGCCCTGCGCGCAGCAGGAGCGTGCAGGCGACCCACACTCCCCGGCGGCGGAACGCACGCGGTATGATGCCGATGGTTTCGTTCATCTTATCCTTCCACTTTTTCGATTTCCCCCAGTTTCACGTACCACAGGTACCCTTCGCATTGGGTGTAGCCCATTTGCCGCAGCAGGCCGAGGTATTCGCCCACCTGGCGGCGGTAGCGTCCGGGGTCGCGGCTTCCGAACTTGTAGTCGACGACCACGGCCCGCGTGCCGCGGATCATCACGCGGTCGGGGCGCCGGGTCGACCCGGCGCCGGGGACGATGATCTCGTTCTCGTTGCGCACGCGCTGCCAGCCGCCTCCGAACCATTCGCCCGCGACGGGGTGCGCCAGCACCCGGGCGATCATCCCCCGCAGCGCTTCGGCTTCGCCGGGCGACAGCGTGCCGTCGTCCCGCATCCGCTGCACGGCCTCGTAGATCTGTTGCCGGTCGTCGGCCTCCTCGAAGGCCTTGTGCATCAGGATGCCGAAGTTGCGGGGCGAGAGTTCCACCTCGTCCTCCTCCTCGAAATAACGTTGCGAGGGGAGCCTCAGCCGCAGGTCGGCGCGTGCCGTGGGGTAGTTCTCCAGCACGACGTGCCTGCCGTCGGATGCTTTGCCGCCGCCGGGCACGGGGCCCGTGAAGAGCCCGAATTCGAACCTTTCGCCCTCCTCGGTCACGGTGCGGCGCCCTTCGGTGCCGTCGAGCAGCGCTTTGTCGCCGTCGGCTCCGATGCTTTGCAGCAGCAGCCCGCCGACGCTCTTGCCGCCCTTGCGGGGGATGAAGACGTGCAGCGACTCGGCGGCGCGTGTCAGGGCCACGTACAGCAGATTGATGTTGTCGACGTGCGAATAGACCAGCTCGCGGTAGTACTCCGCCGAGAAGCCCGATTCGGCCATCGCCTTCTTGTATTTCACCGGGAAGCGCCCGACGGCGCCCGCATCGCCCTGCGCCTCGGCCCAGACGATGTTCGTCACGTTGCCGCCCGACTTGGGATCGAGCTGCCACGAACACCAGGGGATCAGCACCACGCGCTTTTCGAGCCCCTTGGCCTTGTGTATGGTCGTGATCTCGACGGTCGTTGCGCTCTCGTCGACGCTCAGCGACCGGTTCTGCCCCTGCTGCTCCCACCAGTCGAGGAACAGCGCGATGTCGGCGATCTTGCTGGCGCAGAAGCCGATGATCTGTTCGTGTATGGCTTGCAGGTAGGCCGTCTGCTGCCTGTCGTCGTGCAGCGCGTGGCGCATGACGATCCGCTCGAACGCCTCCTCGGGCGACAGCAGCCGGATCGAACGGAAAAAGGTGCGTTCGTCTCCGGGCAGCGGGCGGTCGAACCCGCGGCCGAGGTAGTGGTTGTAGACGGCGCGGCTGAGCGAGTCGTCGGGGTTGAGCGACAGGCGCAGCGCCGCGGCGATGAACGAACTGACGGGGGCGTTGCCCACGATCAGCGCTTCCTGCGTCATCACATCGAACCGGTAGCGCGGGTCGTCGTTGCGGCGTTTGAAATCCAGCAGCTCGGCGGCCACCTTGGCGCCGTCGGTCGCCCCGCGCACCAAGATCATGATGTCGCACGGACGGAAACCCTTGTCCAGCACCTCGCAGATGCGCTCCACGACGGGCGGCCGTTCGGCGAAGGTCTCCACCGAAACATAGCCCGGTCTCCCGCCCAGGCGGCGGGGTGTCTGCGCATGTTCGCGGTAGGCGTCGCACAGTGTGTCGCGCAGCCCGGCGGCGGTGCGGGCATCCATGTCGCCCCGCGCCGCGGCTTCGTCCAGCGTCGCGTTGAGCGCCCGGTTGTCGGCTTCGACCACGCGGCCGATGGCCTTGTTGTTGAAATCCACCACGGCGGGCAGGCTGCGGTAGTTTTCCGTGAGGTTGACCAGTTCGGTGCTGTCCGCGCCCAGCGCCCGTTGCGCCTGCGAGTGGAGTATTTTCCAGTCGCCGCCCCGCCAGCGGTAGATCGACTGCTTGATGTCGCCCACGATCAGCACCGAGGTCGCCTCGCTCTGCGCCATGGCGTTTTGCAGCAGGGGCAGGAAATTCTCCCACTCCTTCACGGAGGTGTCCTGGAATTCGTCGATCATGAAGTGTTCGAAGCGGTTGCCGACCTTCTCGTAGATGAACGGCGCGTCGTTGTGGCCGATGAATTCCGAGAGGATGTATTTGGTCTCCGAGAGGAGCATCATGTTTTCCTGGTCGCACATCTGCTGCACCTTGGCATAGAGGTCGGAGAGCAGCGCGAAGCTGCGGTAGTTCTCGCGCAGCAGGTCGCAGGTGTTCCACGCGCGGACGTTCTCATCGTAGAGGCCGCACATTTCGCGCAGCAGGGGTTGCAGCCGGGAACGCAGCCCCTGTGCCGTGCTGCCGGGTTTTCCCCACGCCTCGTCCCTGGTGCAGGCCGCCTCCGCGCGGCTTCCGTAGCGCTCGAAGCTGCCGCCCGCCACGGCGTAGAAATAGGCCGCGCAGCCCGCGCCTTTGTAGG
>NZ_FR893424.1:17249-22798 GCF_000435435.1 Alistipes sp. CAG:29
TGGTAGGGAAAGTCGGCGACCGAGGCGCCTGCGTCCCCGATGATCCGCACGGCTTCGGCCGCAGCGTCCTGCATCCGTTTTTTGGTCGCCGCGGCGTGCGCCGTGGCTTCGCCCACGATACGCGCCAGTTCCTCGCGCGGGCGGGCCGCCGAGAGTGCGTCCTTGTTTTTCTCCTTGAACAGCTCGCCTCCCAGCGTGAGGATGCCGTCGCGGATGTCCCATTTCTTGCCTTCGTCAATGCGCTCCTGCACGAAGTCCGTGAGCCAGCGCTGCAGGTCGCGGTCGGTGGTGATCTGCTCGATGAGCGTGTCGGCGCTCTTGGTCAGCACCGAGGCCGTTTCGATCTCGACGTTGTAATTGAGGTCGATGCCCAGCTCCTTGATGAAGGCGCGCAGGATGCGCTGGAAGAAGGTGTCGATCGTCAGCACCGTGAAGCGCGAATAGTCGTGCAGGATCTTCGACCGCACCTCCCGGGCGCGTCGGCGCACCGTGGCGGCATCGAGCGACAATTCGCGGCAGAGGTTGTCGAGGTAGGAGCTCGGCTGTCCCGAGGCCAGCAGGTGGATCTCCTTGAGGATGCGCGATTTCATCTCCTCGGTGGCCTTGTTGGTGAAGGTCACGGCGAGGATGTGGCGGTAAATGCCGGGCTGTTCGACCACGTCGCGCACGTATTTGTACGCCAACTGGTAGGTCTTGCCCGACCCCGCGCTTGCATTCAGAATTCTCGCCCTCACTGTCCGAAATGTCGTTTTAGGTAGTAAAAGTACAAAACAAATCCCGAACGGCAAACCGGGGTTCGCAATAATTTTGTATTTTAGCGACGTATTTAAACCTACAATGTATGAAGAAGATGATTCTGAGCGCCGTGATGCTGGTTTTCGCAGCCTCCGGCCGTGCACAGGAGGCGGGTGCCGCAAGTCCTACGGAACATAACGAGTGGCTGACCACGTTCGAGGCCGTCGCGGTGGATGCCGACCTGGATATCAAATTCGTGAAAGTCCCCGACACCGAGGCCCCCAAGATCGTATACGACACGAAAGGTTCCTATACTTCGAAATTCCGCGCCGAGGTGAAGGACAAAACCCTGCGTATCAGCGAGAGGCCCGATTCGCGCCGTCCCGACCGCACCGAGGTGACGGTCTATTACAATACGTTGCAGTCCGTTTCGCTGTCGGGCGCCGCAGCCGTGTTCGAGGGGACGGTGGATGCGGTGCAGCTCGACCTGACGCTGGGGCGCAAGGCGTCGCTCACAGCGGCGTTCGATGTCAAAGACCTCAGGATGGAGCTCACGGGCGGCAGCAGCGCGACGCTCACCGGCAAGGCGAGCTACCTGACGCTGTTCGCTTCGACGGGCAGGGTCGCGGCCTCGGGGCTGGAGGTGATGTCGGCCGAGGTCAATGCCCAGAGCAAGGCCGACGTGTCGCTGTGGATCACCGACCGGTTCATCGGCAAGACCACGACTAACGCCCGTATCACCTATAAGGGGCAGCCTGCCGTCGTGCGCGGCGGCGCCAAGTTCATGGGCGGTGAGATCAGCCACGTAGAATAGTCTCATGGAACAATAATGCGAAGGGGGCTTCCGGATCCCGGGCGGACAATACCGCCGGGGAAGTCGCCGGGGCTGTCCGAACTGCTATGAAGGGATTTCTGGAGGAGGTGGCCGCCGACCTGTATGCGCGCTATGGCGAGGGACTGTCCGAACGGGCGGTGCTCTTCCCGTCGCGGCGTGCGCGGCTGTTTTTCGTCGATGCCCTGGGGCGTATCGCCGGGCGTCCGATGTGGCAGCCCGAATGGGTGACGATCGACGACCTGACGGGCGAAATATCGGGGCTGCATACGGGCGACCGCGTGCGGCTCATCACCGAGCTTTACAAAGTCTACTCGGCCTACCACAACGAACCCTTCGACAAGTTCTATTTCTGGGGCGATATGCTCCTCACGGACTTCGATACGATCGACAAATACCTGATCGACGCGCAGATGCTCTTCCGCAACATCTCGGAGATCAAGGAGATCGAAGCCGATATTTCCTACCTCACGCCCGCGCAGCTGCGCATCCTTTCGTTCTGGTCCTCGTTCGGCGAGCAGGCCGACCTTTCGGAGGAGAAACGCCGTTTTCTGGCGATCTGGAAGACCCTCGGCCCCATCTACCGCCGCTTCCGGGAGCGTCTCTCGTCGCTCGGCATCGCCTACAACGGCATGGTGCAGCGCGCCGCCGCCGACCGCATCCGCGGGGGCGGGTTCGCCTTCCCCGAGCCCCGGCGTTATGTCGTGGCGGGGTTCAACGCCCTTTCCGAGTGCGAGAAGCGCCTTTTCGGGTTCCTCGCCACGGCGGCCGAAACCGATTTTTACTGGGACTACGACTCTTATTATAAGGACGACCCCGAACAGGAGGCGGGTATGTTCGTGCGTTCGAACGTGGCGCAGTTCCCACCCCGCACGGAACTTCGGTACGACAACATGCGGGGAGAGAAGCAGATCGTGTCGGTCGCCGCCGTCTCGAACGCCGTGCAGTGCAAGTATGCCGCGGCGATCCTCGCCGATCTGGCCCGCCGCCGCAGGGAGGAAGACTCCGGCATCGCCGCGGGCGCCAGGCCCGCGCTGGGCAAGGAGACCGCCGTGGTGCTTACCGACGAGAACCTGTTGCTGCCGTTGCTGTACGCCCTGCCCGCCGACATCGGACGGGTGAACGTGACGATGGGCTTCCCCCTGCGGCAGAGCCTGGCCTACACGTTCGTCGAGCGTCTGGTGGAGTTGCAGAACCACCGCCGCCGCAAGGGCGACGGCTGCACGTTCTACCATGCCGACGTCGCCGGCATCCTCGCACACCCCTATGTGGCCGAGTGCGACGCCGCACTCACGCGCACGATGCACGAGGAGATCGTCCGTGACCGCCGCATTTCGGTCGATGCCGCGTGGCTGGGCCGCAACGAACTGCTGAAACGGATCTTTACGCCCGCCGCGACGTGGCGCGAGTTGTCCGACTACATGCTGGACGTGGTCGCCGCCGTGGCGCGCCAGCCCTACGAGGGCGACGATGCACGGCAGCGGGTCGAATTCCTGGCGGTCATCGCCGAGCAGGTCACCAAGTTGCGCAACTCGCTCGACGAGTGCGATATCGACCTTACGGCCGAGGTCTACACCTCGTTGCTGCGCCGGCACTTGCAGACGCTGCGCATCCCCTTCGAGGGCGAGCCGCTGGAGGGCATCCAGATCATGGGGATCCTCGAGACCCGCAACCTCGATTTCGAAAACGTCATCATCCTTTCGATGAACGACGACAATTTCCCCGGCAATCATATGGCGCAGGCGTCGTTCATCCCCTGCAACCTGCGTGCGGCCTACGAGCTGCCCACGCCCGAGCACCACGAGGGCGTCTATGCCTACTATTTCTACCGCCTGATCCAGCGCGCCAAGACCGTCCACATGCTCTATTGCTCGCACGCCGACGACAAGTCGACGGGCGAGCCGAGCCGCTATATCTACCAGTTGGACTACGAGAGCGGCTTCGACGTGCGCAAGGTCGAAGTGGGGGTGGACGTCAACCTGGCCGAAACGGCGCCGATCGAGGTGCCCAAGGACGAAGGGGTGATGGCCCGGCTGGAGCGTTTCGTCGACGCCCAAAGCCCTGCGACGCTCTCGCCGACGGCGTTTTTCCGCTACGTGGCCTGCCCCTTGCGCTTCTATTTCCATTCCATAGCCCGCTTGGAGGCCGATGACGAAATTTCCGAGGAGGTCGATGCCCCGATGTTCGGTACGATCCTCCATGCCGCCGTGCAGACGCTTTACGCCCGCATCGCGGGGGAGGCGCATCCCGGTGAAACCCTGCGTGCGATGATCCGTACGGGCGAAGTGGCGCAGGCGGTCGAGGCGGCCATCAACGAGAACTATTTGCAGGATAAACATGCTACGGCCGAGGATTATTCGGGCAACCTGCTGCTGGTGAAGGACATCGTGATCCGTTACCTGCGGGGCGGGGTGATGCCCTACGACGCTGCGCACGATGCTTTCGCCGTGTCGGGGCTGGAGGAGCCCGTGGCCTATCCGTTCCGCTTCCGCGCGGGCGGGCGCGACCTGGAGATGAAATTCGCCGGCATCGCTGACCGTATCGACACGCTCGACGACGGGGCGCTGAGGGTGGTGGACTACAAGACCGGGGCGCCGCACCTCGAATTCGACGGCGTGGAGAGCCTGTTCACGGGCACGGGCAAACAACGCCTTTCGAACATCCTGCAAACGCTGCTCTACGCGATGATGCTGCACCGGTCGCGCGGCTGCGACGTCGAACCGGCACTCTATTACGTCCGCAACATGAACCGCCCCGGCTATTCGCCGCAGCTGGACGACAAGCAAACGGGGGTGAAGGGGGCGCGCTATACGCTTTACCGCGAGCGTTTCGAGGAACTGCTGCGCGCGCAGCTCGCCGAACTCTACGACACCTCGGTTCCGTTCCGCCAGTGCGAGGATGCCGATACCTGCAAGTACTGCGACTTCAACGTGATCTGCAAGCGGTGAGGATGAGCAAGGGGGGGGCTTCCTTCGGGGAGCCGTCCAGGCAGAAATGCTCTTTGGCCTGCCCGTCACTTTTAACTGCCGGTATCGCTGCCGGTTATTCCTTTTCTGCTTTTCGGCTCCGGCGGATTGCATAATAGCGGAGCAGGTCGTCGTCGATGGCGGTTCGGTGGTCTGTAATTACCTGTATGTCATTGTCCTCGAAATCGAAATCCATGTGCCGTATTTTCGAGAGGCCGGATATGTCAAGCAGGAGCAATGGGTTTTGCCATGCTGACAAAAAATGCAATGCCGTATTTTCGGAGAGGTCGAGCTTCGCCAGGCTATTTCGGCTACAGTCCAATTTGGCCAATGCCCTATTTTCGGAGAGGTCGAGCCTTATTAACTTGTTTTTGCTGCAATCCAATACCTTCAGCTCCGTATTTTCGAAGAGGTCGAGTGTCGCTAATTCGTTTATGTTGCAGTACAATTCCGTCAATGCTTTGTTTTTGGAGAGATCGAGTGCTGCCAATCGGTTACATGTGCAATACAATACGTTCAACTCCGTATTTTGGGTCAGGTCGAGTTTTGTCAATTGATTTTGGCTACAGTCCAATTTTGCCAATGCCTTGTTTCCGGCAAGGTCGAGCGCCTTTATCCTGTTCCAACTACAGTCCAATGTGTCCAATGCTGTATTTTCGGAGAGGTCGAGCGCAGCCAGATTATTCCAGTTGCATGTGAGTTTTCCGAGGTTTTTGAAGTATTCGACGCCCGTGAGCGATTCGATCAGGGGCGTGTCGGCTGTTTCTGCGTCGACGTCGATAGCGAATACGGCATCTGCCTCTTCGCGGCTGATTTTCCCGTTCCGATCCGTGTCGAATCTGCCGAGCACATAAGCGCGAAAAACCGGATCCGGAATTGTGCCTCCGTCCCAAAAAACCGGGGGATTCGCGGATCCCTGCCCGTTTTGGCAGGAAACGGTCGTGATGGAATACGCAAGAACCATCAATGCTGTAATGGGGGATAGCCGTTTCATGGGATTACTAAGATATGCAGTT